>VHDG01000524.1 GCA_016871475.1 Verrucomicrobiota bacterium | reverse complement strand
TATCGACGAGATCATGAATGGCCGCCTGATTTCCTTGGGGAGAACCCAGCAGCCGCAGCTGGGCCGGATTGCTGATATCCACCTGGTGCCACCCTGTGAACGTGCCCACCTGCGCACGAGGACCACACACGGAAAGTTTTCTTCCGGATTCAAGAGGTGAAGCCAAGCCAGGCACGCCCACCGAACTCAGCCAACGGAGCCCTCTGTAGTAGTCGGTGTAAGCATGCAGGTCGCCCAGAGTGAGCACGAACAGCGTACCGTTTTGAAGCTGAACATCATCGACCTGCCCCATCCCTTGAAGCCGTTGGATCTCGACCCTGGCGATCAGATCAATCACCGAGACCCCTGCCGAGCCGAGAGCCACATAAGCCAGGTTCTCCGACACCGCGAGCGCCAGGGCGGATGCTCCGAGAGGGATTTGCTGGATCAGGCGTGCGTTGGAGGGATCCGCAATATCGACCAACGCCACTCCTGCCTCCTTGTCCGCCACCACGACCAGGTCTCCTGCGCACGCCACCGCGACTGCTTCTCCGGGGGTGTCGAGTTGGGAGATGAGCGCAGGCGCGAGCGGGTTGAAGATGTTGAAGACCGCAATGCCGGACGAGCCGGTGGCGACAACCACCCGGTTCCCTTCGGCACAGACATGAACTGCCGAACCTTCAGCGGCTGTCGATGCCAGCACACCCGTGGCGGTGGGTCGGCCATCCAAAGGGCTGAGACCCTGTGCCAGTTCCGCTCCATCATTCAGGCCATCCTGATCCGTGTCCGTCCCCCTCGGATCCGTGCCCAAGATATACTCCGCCTCATCGCTGAGTCCGTCCTGATCCATGTCCTGAGTGCGGGAGGTCCGGTAGGTGAAGGCGGGGAGAGTGCGGGAGAGACCATTGTCCGCCGACACGAATTCCTGCACTGCCACTTTCAGGCTCTCCGCATGAAGCAGGAAATGACGGTAGCGCGTGTTGGGGGCGAGAATGAGATTGGCGTGTGCCACCCCACTGCTGCCCGCGAGCCCACGTTGCACGACCCTCTGATTGTCCACATCGTAGAGCATGTAGTACTGGGTGCCGGTGACGGTGCGAAGGCTCGAGGGTCGTTTGGAACGTCCGTTTGTCCCGCTCGTTCGTTCAGTGCCGTCATCTATCCCGTCCCCATCAGAGTCCGGCGAAGTGGGATCCAACCCGGTCAGATACTCCTCGAGAGAAGTCAAACCATCGCCATCCCGATCTGCGTGTGCGTCTGATGGGTTCCTGGGGTCGAGACCCTGGGATTCCTCATACCAGCTTGGCAGTCCATCGTTGTCGGGATCCTCGGGTGAAAGCACTTTGCCTTGAGCAATCGAAGTGAACCGCTTCGGATTGTGGCCGTTCGGAATGGCCAGGAGGCTGAAGTATCCCGGAGCAAGGGCCGTCACCAATCCCTCCGGAGAAACTCTCACCACGTTGGGGGTGGTAGTAGTCAGGCGCAGCTTGGAGAAGGGAACTGATTCGGTATGCTGATCGCTGTAGAGGGCTTCAACGGCTATCTGTGCCGTCTGGCCCTCTGCGAGAATCGACTCGGTCAGTGTCGCCGTCATCGATACAAGCTCGATCCCGGCGTCCCCTCCCGCTGGTCGTGGCGCCGGCGGCGGATTCTGAATGTTACACGGCGCCCAACCCTTCGACGCAGCGTAGGTCCGGATCTGGTCCATCAGGGTGTTCAGTTCCGCCTGACCCGCGACATACGCGCCATCAGCGGGACTCGGCTGATGCGGGCTGTTGATCCAATCGTTCCAGAAATCCGCCTCCAGCTGTTGCAGGCGTGCATTCGCCTCTGCCTTCAGTTCGGCTTCTGCCTGACTTGCCGTCAAAGTGCAAGGGCGGCTCATGGCCTGAATGTCCTGTTGAAAACCAGGAAGAAGCTTGTTCACTCCCGCGGGGGCGTCGGTCTGATAGTGGAAATACTCATGGGCGAGCGCGGCGTCGAAGGAGTGGTAATCTCCTGGCCCGGTCTGCATGTAGTCGGCCAGATCGGCCAGGATCACGTTACAGAAGTTCGCCTCGGTCACATTTCCGCCATCGACGGGATTCGGCTGGATGAATTTATTCGAGATCTGAATCTCCCAGTCTGTCTCGATGTTCAAAACTTCAATCCGCCAGGTTTTTGATCCGGCATCGTAGCACAGTCGGGATTCAATCCGCCAAGCGGTCGGCTGTGTGTTGGAATCGTTGTAAGCCCCGTGCTTGATCACCGGTGCGGTCTGGATGAATTGGATGGGCCCGCCAGCACAGGGGGCGTTTGGAATGGGCGTATTTTGGCAGGTGTTGTTGACACAAGTGTCCTCCGTACAGGGGTCGCCGTCATCGCAGTCCGCATCGGAAATGCATTCGAAGCATTCCCCAGGTGGCGTTGCCGAGTCGCATTCGTCTTCGTTTTCGTTGCCTCCTTCGCCATCGCTCCCAGGGGCCGCGCCGTGCCAGCCAGGTTGTCGAATCCCCACGCCGGGATCGGTGTCGAGGAAGGCACCGTCCGGACTCACGGTCATGGAACCCTGAATCTCCCAGCGTCCCGTGTCGTGATTAAAACTCCACAGTGCGCTCCGTGCTCCCGGAGGCAGGGTCATCCCGGTGGAGGGGTTGGGCAGATTCGGGAAACGGGCGGGGACCGGTCCATCGAAGTTCGTCGGGCCATCCGTCTGAATCGTGATGACGAGGGGGAAGTCCAACCCCTCGGGAAGGCGTTCAGGCAGGCGATCGGGAGACACCGGTGCCAAGCCGACCTGTCCACCTCGGGTGCCGTCATCAGCATAAAGACCATTGGGTGGGATTGTGATTCGGACGCCTGAAAGCCCGGGGTGGGTGTTGAGCACGCTGTCTGGTAGCGTGATCACTGTGGGCTCGGTAACGCTGACGGGCTTCAGGGTGTCCTCGGCGATCAACGGCAGATAGATCTCCCCGGTTCCACCCGCGAGATTGTCTGTCCGTCCCGCCGCCGCCTCCCAGGCCTTTCCAACAACGGGATAATAGTCTCCTTCAGGCCAATTACTCCCGGTCGCAGTCCTGCCATCCACGTGCACAAAAAAGCGACCGGCTGGGCAGGGCGAAAGTGTGAAGTTCCCGTCGGCATCCGTGAAAGTGAACAGCCCCTCCATTCCATCCACGCTGATGTAGACATCCTCCAACGGACGATTAACCACGCCCTGACCATTCGGCCCACTCACCAGCTCCGAAGCGAACACCCTCCCCGAAATCGAAGTATTCGGCACGGGAGCGGAATTGAGAGTGGAGTAGTTAAGCGTTCGCTGGCCACCCGGCTGACCATTTCCGTCTCCATCCACGGCGGTTCCGGTATGATCCGTGAGAAAGTCCCCGTCCAGGACCACGGTGACTCGGCTGTTCCCGGGCAAAGGTTCCAGGTAGAAGAGCCGGGCCGCGGTTCGATCGGCGGACAATTCGGTGCGGGTTAGGATTCGCCGACCCGAGAGGCTTGCCCGAAGTGCATTGGTGGATAGCAGGTTGGTAGCGTCGATGGGACGTGAGAATCGGAAGACGACTTCACGAGTGACGGAAATGCCGGTCTCACCCGGGCTGGGAGAGGAATCAACGACGGTGACCAATCCGCCGAGCCTCAATCGGAAAAAGCGGGTTTGACCTGATACCGGTTCGAACCGTGCAGACCATTCGTCGAGGACCGGGTCGCTGAACACCGCGAGTGAGGAGGGTTGCCACGAGGTCTGTCCAGCGATCAGGGAGAGTGCCTCCTCAAGGAAGTAGCCGGGGGGCGTTGCTGGCC
>VHDG01000523.1 GCA_016871475.1 Verrucomicrobiota bacterium | reverse complement strand
GGTAACCAGTCCAGGTCACGTGCCGGGGAATCATTCCCAGATGACCCACGACGGGGATCCGTTCGCGTGTCATGGCTTCGATGATGAAAGGGCTGGCGGAGCAATAGACCGAGCTGGCCCCCAGCTCGAGGGCCCGGAAGGCCACACGAATCGCTTCCTCGGGAGAAGCAAGACCATGGGGAGTGGCCACGGAGAGAAAGCTCGAAGGAGCGGCAGCGACCAACAGCGGCAGCCGGGCCTGGGTTTCCGGCGAGTCAAAACTACAACTCATCAGATCCACTCCAGCCTGTTCCGCGGCAGCAGCCTCCTCCGGCGATTTGACGTGGATGTGGGTCAAACATCGTTTGCCTTTGATCTGCTGGAGGTCGTGGACCGTGTACTTTTTGCGTGGTCGAAGCATGCGGAACGATGGGCTCTACGTGAGTCGCCGATCAATCCAGAAACCAGGAAACGCGGGCTTGACGGTGTCACGTTCCCTCACCTACTTTCACCCGATCCGTGGGTGGTGGCTGTAGCTCAGTTGGTTAGAGTCCCAGATTGTGATTCTGGTTGTCGCGGGTTCGAGTCCCGTCAGCCACCCCATCCCCAACCCTCCCCGCTTCCTTCCCCTCCCTGCTCTCCACAGCCTTTCACAAAGTGCCTTGCGCCTTTTCTGAGTTGATCGCAATTTCCATGGAATAAAGCCTCCGATTTATGCCTCTCATCACACGTAGGCCACAGACATCTTTGATGGCCAAACTTTTACGCGACATGCCAGCTCCTCAGGAAAATCGAGCAGCGGGAGGATTCCGAGCACGGGCGATCTGCCTGTTGGCGATGGGCCTGCTCACCGCTTGTTCCGCGCCTCCGATCCATCAGCAACGCCTCGTCTCCCGGAGCAACATGCTCTTTGCGGAGAGTCTGGGTGCTCATGGAGCGTCACGCCTGCTGCCACAACTCGAACCGGGAGCCTCAGGATCCAGCGCTTCCGCCAACTCCGGGTGCACCGCCTGCCGATGAAGACGCCCTGGCCCGATCGCGTTCCGTTTTTCTCGAGAACCCCCAGCCTGCTGATGGTTCTCATGATGTGCCTCTGCAAAGTGTCGGCGGCGGTTCCGGACCAAGTCTCGGATTTCGAACTGCCGGTCTGGAACTCCGACACACGTCATCGCCTCTCCAGCTTCAATGGCGGAATCGTGGTCATCGACTTTTTCGCCTACTGGTGCGCGCCCTGCAAATCCGCGTCCATCGACCTTCGGACACGAATCGAAGAACCTTACTCGGCCAGCGGAGGCAACCCGGCAGGTGTCCCCGTTCATGTCGTGAGCATCAACATCGAGGCCGATCAACCGGAGGAAACTCAACGCTTCATCCGCGAGACAGGCATCAAGCGGGTCTGGTCGGATCCCGATGGTGCCGTGCTCAAGAACCTCGGCGGGGAGGCATTGCCTTTCATCGTCGTTGTGGATCTATCACAGGGGGGTGGCGATCGTTACCCTGTTTTGTATTCCAGCCTTGGACTTGGACGGCTCTCAGACCTCAAAGCTGCCATCGACAAAGTCAGGCCACCCAGCCCCTCGCAGAAATCGGAAAGCCTCCCCCATCCCGGTGCTCCGACCCTGCTCGAAACCGCTTCGAGCCGTTCTGAGAGCCTGGCCGAACTGGGCTTTGAGGGGTTTGTGAGTTCTGACATTGATGTCTTCGATACGGCGGCTCGCTATGCGTGGAAAAAATCCAGAACGGAGCTCTCTGCAGGCCTCAACTGGCGATCCATCGCCATTGAGTACGCGCCTGATGCGCTGGACATCCTGGGCACCGCCGAACACCGCTCGGAGGACTACTACTCAGGCCAGTTCAGTTTGAGGCAGCGCGTCTCCACCGATCTCTCATTCACCGTGGGCGGCGGAGCATATGAAGGTTATACCGACTATCGATCCCTCTGGCTGGACCACTATTACCGACAACAGTTCTCCAGTCTGCCCGAGTATCAATACGCTGACCCAAGAGGCTTTCAGGCTTCTGGGGGACTGCGATGGGACTACATTCCCGGCGGTGGTTTTATCGAAGCGGTGATGTACTACGGAAACGACGCCATTGCACGGGGGTGGGACCTTCCATCACCCACAGTGGCCAATCCGGTTCCGGCGCTGGAGAGTGGGCGGCAGATCCTCCATACGTATGCACCTGCGATTCGACTGGAGAATGTCCTGAGTCCACGGGTCCGGTTGCAGAACGAGTTTCAGATCACCGTCACTTCCGGCCGGGAACCTCGCTACGCCTACCGAGGAGGGCTCAACATCGCTTTGTCCGAGCGTTGGACGCTTCGGCTTTCCGGAGGATATGCAAATGAAGATCCGAAGCTCGTCGCATCTTTTGCATCGGCCTTGTTTGAGTGTGAAGTCACGCGCGGATGGTTCCTGAGCTTCTCAGGTCGCGGCTACCAGGACACCGGGGAGATTGAGAACTCGAGGCTTATCTCGACATCAGCCCCTGCGCTGCACACGTTTCAGGGTGGGCTGGGGATCCGTCATGAAGGAGAACGATTATCTTTTCGGGTGCACTACGCCCCTCACTTTGCGCAGTACGATCCGCCCGGCATAGGCTCTCAACCCTTTTCGAATCTTTACCGGAACCGCACCTGGGGACTGCTGCAAGCCGCCATGTCCTACAAATTCTGACCTCTGCCAAACCCACAACCCACGAAACCATGACTAGCCCCCGACCATCCCGCCCAATGATCACTGCCCTGCTCCTGGCGCTTTGGACGACCCTCGCCCCAATGGCAAGCAGTCAGGCCGCCCTCTACAAACCGGGCGACTCCGTGACCGATTTCACCTTCATCGCCCGACGACCCTTTAAAGTATCGGATACCCGCACCATTCAAGCAGGGCAACCCGTCCGGCTCTCCGACATGGCTGGCAAGATTGTGTTCCTGGAGTGGTTCGCTGTGTGGTGTACGTACTGTGCTGCTGCTGCGCCCCAGGTCGTCACGGGAATCGAGGACCACTATTCGTCGCCACTCCGCGGCGGAAAAAACCCTCATGGCATTCCCGTGGTGCACGTCGCAGTGAACCAGGAATCGAGAGCCAACTTCCAGGCCGGCACTGAGACTTTCATTGATCGTTATCGTTTCCGTCACGTGGTCAACGACTACACAAGCACCTCGGTCAATGACGTACGGTTCAAGTTTCAGAGCAGTGGTCAGCCCATCTTTGTGGTGATCAGTGGTGTCACCAACTCACCGACCCACAAACCCTGGGAAGTTCTCGTCAACCATCTGGGCTACGGGGATCGCGATTTCAATCTCGAGCTGGCGAACTTCCGAAGCCGGATTGATGCCGTTCAAGCCCCACCCCCACCCCCACTCTTGCTATCTACACCTCAGGTTGCCAGCGGAGCCAACCCGTCCTTTACCGTGCAGGCACCGGCGGGCACACGGATCGATGTTCAACACTCTGAAGACCTTTCAAGCTGGACCCTGCTGCAATCGATCGACGGAACAGGCGAGCCCGTTGTGGTTACGGACCCGAACCCGTCACCGGCTCAGCGCTACTACCGCGCCATCCAGACTCCTGCACCGTGAGCTGCGCTGCCCCACGGAAGAACCCCTGGAGAACAGGATGCACCGTTAGGTTGCAATCGACCTCAGCGCTTCATTCCCAGTCCGTTGGCGCACGATGCCGTGGGAAAGCGGTAGAGGGCTACCGCACTCCATGACGCTTCGCGAATTTCTACCCTGCCAGGAACTCCGTCAGGTCGTGGAGTGCGCCAGTCCCCTGGCGCTTTCACAGTC
>VHDG01000522.1 GCA_016871475.1 Verrucomicrobiota bacterium | reverse complement strand
AAGGTCCGGATTGGCGGAAGCCATGCATGTCGGACACGCCATTGACGTCCAGATGGGCACCTTGGGTAAAGCGCTGGGCGTTTCAGGAGGTTACATCGCAGGATCACGAACCCTCATCGACTGGCTCATCAACCGCGCCCGCAGCTTTGTCTTTTCCACAGCGCCGCCTCCATCCGTGGCCTGCGCCGCAAGCGAATCATTGAGAATCGTGCAGTCGGCGGAAGGCGAGAACCTTCGCCAACGCCTGTGGGCCAATGTGAACCGAACCAAGGAAACCATCATTGATGCCGGATGGCAGCTGGGTCCTGCGATGAGCCCTATCCTGCCACTGATTGTTGGGGATGAAGACCAGGCGATGGCCATCGGACGAGGCCTCGTCGAGCGTGGTCTTCTGGCCCCGGCGATCCGTCCACCCACGGTGCCGAAAGGGGAATCGCGCATCCGCATCACTGCAAGCGCCACCCACTCGCTGCCTGCGATCGAAGCCCTCGGCGCCGCCTTGGAGGAGCTTCGGCAAGGTCCTGCGCCGCCTTCCTGATTTCCCATGCATCCCGTTGCCCGTCTCGACCTGAAGCACGTATGGCATCCGTTCACCCAGATGCGCGATTGGCTCAAGCGCGAGCCCATCGTGCTCGAGCGCGCCAAGGGAGCTGTTCTCTGGGATGTCCGAGGCCGCCAATACCTTGATGCCAATTCCTCCATCTGGACCAACCTCCACGGACACCGACACCCACGTCTCGACCAGGCGCTGCACCGTCAGCTCAGGAAGGTCGCTCACACATCCGCGCTGGGGTTCGCGAATGTTCCGGCGTCACACCTGGCTGCAAGCCTCAGCCGGACGGCGAACCCGCTGAGGCGGCCCGGTGGACGCTTGTCCGGATCGAAGCTGAGCAAGGTTTTCTTCTCGGACGATGGATCCACTGCGATGGAGGCGGCCCTCAAGATGGCGCACGAGCACGGCCGCCGGGCACTGGGGCTGAAGCGACCCCGTTTTCTGTCGCTCCAAGGCAGCTATCACGGCGACACCATCGGGGCCGTCAGCCTGGGTCACATCGACCTCTTCCATGCCGCCTATTCCCCCCTGCTCTTCCGATCGGAGAAGGTGATGGCACCCTATTGCTACCGATGCCCCTTCAACCGGGCACGGCCTGAGCGCGGCGACGCCCGCACCTATCGGAAGTGCCAGTGGGAGTGCGTGGACAAGGTCGAGGCGGTGTTTGCATCGGCGCAGAAAGCAGGTCAGCCCATCTCCGCCTTCTCGGTCGAGCCTCGAATGCAGGGTGCCGCGGGCATGATTGCCCAGCCTTCGGGTTGGCTCCCGAAGGCGGCGGAGATTGCCCGGCATTTCAAAGCCTTGCTGATCGCGGATGAAGTCATGACCGGCATGGGTCGATGTGGTGACGCCGCGCGTGGAAAACTCTTTGCGTGCCAGGCGGAGCGAGTGTCGCCTGACCTGATGGCCATCGCAAAAGGCCTGACCGGAGGCTATCTGCCCATGGCGGCAACACTGGCGACGCAGGAGATCTTCGATGTCTTCCTGGGGGAGTATGAGGAGTTCAGGACGTTCTTCCATGGACACAGCTTCACAGCGAACCAGCTGGGTGCCGCCGTGGCTCTTGAGAACCTGAACTTGCTTGAATCCCCTGCAGGCCGGAAACAGCGCGCGAATCTGGAGGGATGGATCCGGCAGGAGGTGGAGGAGCTCTGGTCGCTCGAGATCGTGGGTGACATCCGGCAGGCGGGACTGGCGGTCGGTGTGGAGCTGGTCAGGGATTGGAGAACGAGAAAGCCCTTCGCTCTGCGTGAGAAGGTGGGCATACGAGTCTGCGAGGAGATGGCGCGTCGAGGAGTGTTGACACGCCCGATCGGAAGCGTGGTGGTCATGATGCCCCCCTTCTGCACCACGCGTGATCAACTTCGAACAATGTTCACCGCTCTGCGCGAGTCCGCTTTGCACCTGTCTCGCAGCTGCGGACTGACGCTGAAATGAGCCTGTCACCCAAAGGTTGGATCCGCCGGCTCGTACGCGGGCGCATCGCGGCGAGCGCGATCGCAGCCGCTGGCACGCTCCATCTCCAAGGGGCAAAGATCACCCCGCTGCAGCCAGCCACGGGGACAGCGAAAGCCGGATTCGGCCTGCTCTCACCTGCGGACACAGCCCTCACCTTCACCAACCAGCTGTCGGATCGCGAGGCAGCGATCAATCAGATCCGACTGAACGGATCCGGCGTTGCCCTGGGCGATGTAAACGCCGACGGGCTGACAGACATCTACCTTTGCGGATTGGAAAACTCCAACGCCCTGTATCTCAACCAGGGCTCCTGAAATTTCAAAAAAGCCGCCGACCACGATGCTGCCGCGTGTGGCGGTCAATTCTCAACCGGCTGTGCTCTTGCGGATGTGGATGGCGACCAGGATCTGGATCTGCTGGTCGCAGGCATCGGAGCAGGAGTCCGATTGTTCCTCAACGATGGAACGGGAAGGTTTTCTGAACAGCGGGACAGCGGTTTGCCGCAGGCAAGCGGAGCCATGACATTGGCGCTCGCGGATATCGACTCCGACGGAGACCTGGACCTCTACATCGCCAACTACCAGACCCAGACCATACGGTCCACGGGATACTTATTGCTCAACAGCAACGGACGACGCTCCGTCCGGCCCCAGGATCGGGACCGCATCGAACTGACATCGGATGGCAGGGTGCTCGAGTTAGGGGAGCCTGACGCGCTGTGTTTGAACGACGGCAATGGACGGTTCACGACGGTTTCGCTGATCGAGGGACGGTTCCGCGACAGCGAAGGCCGCCCATTGAGACAACCCCTTCGCGAATGGGGGCTGACCGCGCTTTTCCGCGATCTTGATCAGGATGGAGATTCTGATCTCTACGTTTGCAACGACTTCCAGTCGCCTGACCGAATCTGGATGAACCAAGGCGACGGAGCCTTTCGGGAGTTGGGAAGGGAAGCGATTGGGCACACGTCAACCTTCTCGATGTCGATTGCAGTGGGCGACATCAATCGCGATGGATTGGACGACTGGTTTGTGGCGGACATGCTGGCCCGCTCGGAGCCACGCCGGTTGATGAAACTCGCGTCGACAGCTCCGTACGAGCCCGTGACTCCGCACTCCAACACTCGTCCCCAGTACGATCGGAATTCTCTATACCTGAACCTCGGGGACGGCCGCTGGATCGACATCGCGCCCATGGCGGGCGTGGATGCCACGGACTGGACATGGAGCGCGGGGTTTCTCGATGTGGATCTGGACGGCAATGAAGATCTTCTCTGCACCACGGGTCATGGTTTCGACATCCAGGATCTGGATGCAGAAGCACGGATTGTGGCGAAGGGACCTTGGAGTCGGGATCAAGTGCCCTTCAAAGTGCTCATGTATCCGCCTTTACGACAGCGGCTGCTGGCGTTTCGAAACACGGGCCAGCTGTTGTTTGAGCACTCGGGCGATTCGTGGGGTTTTCAGGAGGAAGGCATTGCTCACGGCATGGCCTTTGGGGACCTGGACAACGATGGCGACCTGGATGTGGTGGTGACCAGACTGAATCAGGCCACCCTGCTTTTCCGGAATGAAGCCTAGGGCGGAAGGATCGCTGTCCGTCTGCAAGGATCGGGAGAAAACACCGGGGCGATCGGCTCCCGCATCGAAGCCAGAGGCTACGGTGGTGTTCAATCGCGCGAGCTGATCGCGGGTGGGCGTTACCTGAGCGACGACGCTCCGGAGCCATGCTTTGCCACGGGGGCGGGCGGCCGGCTGGATCTGAGAGTGC
>VHDG01000521.1 GCA_016871475.1 Verrucomicrobiota bacterium | reverse complement strand
CGGCCTTGCCCAGTTTGCCGGCCAGCTCGGGAATGATTCGCGTCGCCACGATGACCCGCTGACCGTCGGGCATCCATTGAGGCGTGGACACGGAGTAGGGGAGCTCCAGGATCTTTTCGGGCTCACCGCCATCAATCCTCATCACGTAGAGCGCGGCTCCCTCGTCCTCAGCGCGTTTTGAAGTGAAGGCGATGCGTTTTCCGTCCGGGCTCCAGCGAGGCGACGTGTCCGTCGCATTTGGCGCGAACGTGAGACGTCGCGGCGTCCCGTCGGGCAGCTCCACCATCCACAGATGCGTGGCGCTCTTGTTTTTTTCGATGGACCATTCCGTCACGGTGAACACCGCTGTCTTGCCATCCGGGGACAACGCGGGGCTGCCCAGTCTTTTCATGGCCCACAGGTCATGGGGGCGGATGAGACGTTTGTTATCGGCACCATGAGCGATGGGCACGAGCCATGCCTTGGCCAGCATGATCACGAGGGGGAGGGGGAGGAGCTTGTTCACAGGATTGTGTGTTTTGGGTTCGTTGGAAGGAGAGATGGAGCAGGCGTTGTCCGCTATCGTGGTCCGGGTGGCAGATGTTCGACGAGGTAACGCATGATGAGCAACCTCACATGCACCGTGGTGCCCGAACCTTCGCGGAGTCCATGGTCGCGATTAGGATAGGCCATGTAATCGAATCGCTTGCCGAGTTTGATGAGACGATCCACCAACCCTTCAACGATTTGCAGGTGGGTGTTGCGCTCGCCCGTGCCGTGGACGATCAACAGCTTGCCCTTTAAGCCCTCGGCGAAGTGGATGGGTGCCGCCTGGCGATAGCCCTCCGGATTCGTCTCGGGTGTCTGCATGTAAATCTCCTGGAACCAGGCGTTGTAGAGATGGGGTTGCGGCTTGGGTACAACGGCGATTCCAACATGATAGACATCCGGCTTGCGAAACATCGCGTTCAGGGTGTTCGATCCCCCGCCGCTCCAGCCCCAGATTGCGACGCGAGAGGCATCCACGTAGGGCCGCACACGGGCCAGTTCCTTCAGCGCTGCCGCCTGCTCCTCGGTGGACAACGGACCCAGGCTGCCATGTATCACCCGTCGCCACGCAGCGCCTTTGGGCGCGGGCGTGCCCCGGTTGTCGATGGACACCACGAGATAACCCAGGTCGGCAACCGCGCGATGGTAGTCGGTGTGAACTTTCCCCCAATCGTCCAGGACGGTCTGGGCGTGGGGCTCTCCATAGACATAGACGAACACCGGATATTTCTTTGCCGGATCGAATCCAGTGGGCTTGATCATCCATGCGTCGACGACCACGCCGCCGCCGATGTCGAGTTGTAGGAACTCCGTCGGCTGCGGGATGAGGGGCTTCATCTTCTTTCGCAGTGCGTCGTTGTCTTCGATCACCCGCGCAACCTTGTGATCCGACATCCTGACCAGTTCGATCACCGGAGGGTTATCGAACGTCGCATAGGTGTGGAAGGCCCACTTTGCATCCGGAGAGAAGTCGTAAACATGCGAGCCAGGCTGGTTCTCGGGCGTGACTCTTTCCGGGGGGGCGGTTCCATCGAGACGCACGCGATAGAGGTATCTCTGGGTCGCGTTGGTTGGCGACGCGTAGAAGTAATACCAGCCTCCCGCCTCATCCACGACCGACCGCTCGATGATGTCGAAGGAACCGGGCGTCAGGCATGACAGCTCCTTGCCGTCCCGCGAATAGAGGTAGGCGTGTCGCCAGCCATCCTTTTCGGATAGGACGATGAACGCCTGTCCATCGTGAATCCAAGTCCACCCGGCGTTGCTGCTCTGGCTGGCATCCACCCAGGCGTTATTGGTCTCGTGAAAGATCCGGCGGAGCGCGCCCGTTTGGATGTCAGCGAGGAGCAACTCGCGTTCGTTTCGGAAGCGGCTCAGCTTCTCGATAAAGAGTTCGTGGGAGTTTCCAGCCCACTCCACTGGCCCGAGGTAGAAGCCTTCCGCCGGTGTGGCAATGGGAATCCAACGTGTCGACTTTCCCCGGGCATCGATCACTCCAACGCGCAGGGTCGGGATGGTTCCACCCACGCGGGCGAAACGATCTTCCCTGAGGGTGGGATAGGAAGGATCACCCGGAACCAGCACAGACCTGAGTTTTACCTCAGACTGGTCCGACTGCACGAAGGCTATCCACTTCCCATCGGGACTCCAGGCAGCGTCATGGTTCGATACCGGGCCATCTGGAACATTCTTGGTCAGCGGAATCTTCCGATCTTCGTCCTGACGCCGCACACAGAGATTCCCTCGCTCGTAGACCAGAACATTCGCGCCATCCGGAGACTGCTGGCCGGACTTGGCGGCCTGTTTCTGCTCCGAATCACTCAGCACCGTGCGTTTGCCATCAGCTAAATCGTAGCGCACGCGCATTCTCTCTTTGGCGCCCGTCATTGACTCCGAAACCGTGTAGGCCGAACTATCTGCCAGCCATTCGGCTTGGAAACGCTTCGGGCGAAATTCATCCCGTTCATAAATTGCGCGCAAGCGTGACTCCGCTTGATTGAGCAGCGCCTCGTGGGAGGTCTGACCATGGGCCAGCGGGGGAGCAACCGCGGCGATGATGCCGCTGCAAATCAAACCGGCGACGCTGGTTTTCATCTCGTCATATTCTGGGTTTAGGTGTCTTCACGTGTTCGCTGCCGGCGATTCTGCCTATATTCCGTCTTCCTCTGCCAGTCGCACGTCGCGCGCCGCGTTGTATCACCTGGTCATGATGAATCGACTGCCTGACATTTATCACTTCCCACACAACGGTGGACCCACCCTCGCCGGAGTCAGGCAGGATTTGAAGGCTGACGTTGCCGTCCGGGGTTGATTCCACATTCACCCCTTCGACCGTGGTCACGCCCAGGCCGGTGTTCCGGGACGCGGGATATAGAATTGCTCTCTTAGCCGGAACGATTCAGTAGGCCAGCGGCCATTTGCTTGATCCTCTTGCGAAGTGCTTCGTTGTTCGTCGCCTACGTATTTCAGTTCAATACGCGCACTCCTCACGCCTCGCACTTCACAAGAGTCTGCTGCGCAACTGTCCACTGTCCTACTGAATCGTTCCGGTTTAGAGGCTTCGGATCAGGGAGGCCCGATTTCCACCGGGTTCTGGGTGGGGCGCTGTTTCCACTCGGGAGGGCCATCCTGGGGGGTGGGATGGGTATAGTAATCCGTGCTCCAGCCGCTCCATCCGTCGGAATAGTTTCTGACGTTCTCAAAACCCAGCATCCAGGCGTAGAAGAACGCCACGCTCGACCGCCAGCCGCCTCCGCAATAGAAAACCACCTCCCGATCAAACCGAGTGCCATCGGCTGAGGGGACAAGGCCCAGCCGACGCCAATGAGCCAGAATCTCTTCCGGCGGTCGCAAGTGTCCATCGCGCTGTTTATAGAGATACGCGCCATCATCGCCGTCCCCGATATGCCGGGATGAAGGAATCCGGCCTTTTGCTTTGATATAGCTGTAGCCGCTGGTTCGCCCGGCGAACTCCGCGGGGCTCCTTACGTCGGCCAACCACACACTGGAGCTTGAGAGGTGTTCGCGGACGTAATCCGTCGTCGCCAACAGATTCGAAGCGACGGGCGCCGTGAGCTGGACCGGTTGGGGGATCTGGACCTTTTTCTCCACAGGAAAGCCGGCTTTGGACCAGGCCTGGAACCCTCCGTCCAGCAAGCGCACATCATCCACGCCGGCATACTTTAACGCCCACCAGACCCGCGCAGCGGCAATCAGTTTGTCGCCGTACACGATGACCAGCGTGTCCCGTGAGATTCCCGCACGGCCGAAGG
>VHDG01000520.1 GCA_016871475.1 Verrucomicrobiota bacterium | reverse complement strand
CCATGGATTGTAAAAGGCGCCGCGTCCGATGCTGACTCCGGCGCAGCCCGTCTGCTCGAACATCGTACGTGCCGCTTCGGTAGTGGTGACATCGCCATTGCCGATGACGGGGATCGTTTTGACGGCGCTTACCACGGCGCGGATTCCTGGAAGGCTGACGGAACCGGCGAATCCTTGTTCGCGGGTGCGGCCGTGGATGAAGATTGCGGCGACCCCGGCATCCTCCAGTGCCCGGGCGAGGTCGGGCGCGGTGATGTTATCAGCGTCCCAACCCAGTCGCATCTTGGCGGTGACGGGTATTTTGACGGCATTGACCATTCCTCGGACGAGGGCGGCCGTTTTTCCCATCTCGGTCATCATCGCGGAACCGCCGCCCACCTTGCAGACCTTGCGCACGGGGCATCCCATATTGATATCCACGGACGAGACCCCCATCGATTCCAGGAGCATGGCGGCATCCCGCATTTCCTCGGGGACGGATCCGAACAATTGGACGGCGAGGGGTCTGTCAGCGGGGCAGGTCTCGATGAGCTTGAAGGCTTTGGGATTCTTTTCGAGCAGGGAGCGGGCGTTGACGAGATCGGTGGTGGCGAGGTCGAGCCCGCCGATTTCACGCAGGGTGAGTCGGAAGGGCAGGTTGGTATAACCTGCCAGCGGAGAGAGGAAGAGGTTGGACTTTAATTCCAGCGACCCGAACCGGAGCATGGGAGACATCGTGACCCCGATGAGAGAGGATCAGCAATAGAGATCTTCTGGTCCATCTTTCTCACGCGGAGACGCAGAGACGCGGAGAAGCAGAGAGAGATCACTTGGGGTAAGCCGCATGAGCTCATGTGATGAAGTTGCTCAAGCAACGGCTCACCGAGTGGTTGACCGGTCAGCGGAAACGAAAGAGGTGGTGTGGGAGGACAGATTCAAGAGCATGCTCGTGGAAGGAGGGGGAGAACGGAGGTGAGTCGGAGAATGTGAGATGCGCTGCCCATCGCACGTTGATGCCCCCCCCGGGAGCGCTGGCGTCCCGCCGGCACTAGGCCATGCGAAACTCAGAGGCCGGCGAGACGCCAGCGCTTCCAGTGACAAATGCGATCCCTCCGACGATTTTGCGCGCATTGCCCCCCTGGGTCCTTATCACCTGTCCGGCTAGTGACCTGGAAACAGCAATGGATGGACCACGGATTAAACGGACGACACGGAATAAGAGGGAACAACCACACCGGTTCTATTTCCGTGTCTTCAGTGTTGTCCGTGGGTCCCACTCTGCTGCGGATCTCGTCTGTCACGATGGGATCCTGGGCATTGAAGACGAGGAGGCGACTACGATTACAACGGAAAGGGGGAGCAAAGTGATGGGTGGTGGGTGGGGCCCTATTGCCCGAAGCGCTTCTTCTTCACCAGCTGTTCGGGAGGCAGTTTGTCGGACGATCGAAGTTCGAACACCGCGTTGGAGGACCACGGGGTTTCCTTGCGATTCAACACCAGGGTTCGCGGTGCGATCTCGATCTCGTGGCCCATCAGCTCCAGCGTTTCCACCCCAGGCAGAAAGGTTAGGTCTTGTGAGATTCTGGTCCCAAATGGGATGGGAGGCTGGGGACGATCCAGGATGACGATGGTTTCTGAGGGGGCATTCGTCAGCCGCTCGTCAGGAAATCGAATCAGCACATCGCCAATGCCCAGGTTTGGTTGACGTATCCTCAGTGACGGCACCCGGTTGGAATCCACGATGAACCCAAGTTCCCAAGGCTTGGATGCCCGGCGGGTGGATTCGATGCCCCAATAGACCAGGAGATAAACTGGAACCAGCGCCGCGAAGAACAGCAGAACCGGCTTGATGGGAAACCGCATGTCGGGGCGGTTATTCCCTGAGTGGGCTTCAGGCATTGGACGGGATCATTCCACTCTTGCGGGCGAAATTGAACAACCCTCCTGCGTCCACCACGGGCCGTACCTCGCCCAGCGGCTTGAATGCATAAACTTTCCCGGTGGCATGGATCGTCACGGTAGATTGATCCAGATCGACCGTGATGACATCGCCAGTCTTGAGGATGTCACACAGACGATCCTGGCTTTCGCACGGGTAGATTTCGCCGGTGGACACACAGTTGCGGAAGAAGATCCGGGCGAAACTCTCTGCGAGCACGAGCCGGCATGCGGCGCTGCCCATGGCGATCGGGGCATGTTCCCGGGAGCTTCCGCATCCAAAGTTGCGGCCCGCCACCACGATGGGATAGGCGGCATCCAGCTGGCCTTCCTCGACGAATCGCTTCGGATAAAGCGAGTCCGGAAGTCCGCACATGGCATAGCTGCCGAGCTTCTCGTACTCCTCCGGAATCGTGGGAACGAGATTCAGGTATTGCGCTGGAATGATTTGATCAGTGTCGATGTTGTCGCGAACGACGTACACCGGACCGGTAAATACGGACTTCATACCCGGGCAATGTGCGGTCTTGGACGAGGGATTCTCAAGCCCCAAATTCGTAACCCCCCACGAGCAGACGCGCATCCCAGGTTTTTCGACTCCCGTCCCTCTCCCTCCCCCTTCTCTCGTAATCGTAATCGTAATCGTAATCGAGGGGCGGTCGCATCGGGGAAATGCGCCCCCCCAAGCATTAACTCTTCACTTTAGAAATCCCAGGAGTGGGGTAACTTGTGTCCAGATTTATGACCTGCCTTCAGCGCGCAGCCTCCCTCCGCATCTTCAGCCAAACGGCCTGTGCTCTGTTTGCCATTCTCGCCTTCGCCCTCCCCCAAACCGCGGGCGGCGCATGGGTCTTTCGCATGCCGTCGGTGCGGACATTCCAACAGATTCTGGCTCCGACGGGTACCCCCCAACTTCAAGAGGTTGCCGAGCCAGAATGGATGGCGGTGCGCCTCGATGAATCACCCGAGGAGGTCTGGTATCTGGGCCGTCGCATCGTAATCGAGTTGGCGTCCGGCACTTCCCTCGATCGATTGCCGGGCCTCCCCAAGTCGGACGTAGCCCGCGGTTTGCGTCCGGGATTGTTTGTGCTGGAGGCAGCGGATCCAGAGTCGGCTGCGGCCCTGGCTGAAGAGTGGGGTCGGTTGCCGGGTGTGGTGGCTGCGCACCCTGTCTATCGACGCAGCGGCACCCTGGAATTCGCCATTGCCCCATCACCCAACGACGGCTTTTTTGAACCGCTGGTTTCGAATGTTGCCGGGCAATGGTATCTGGAGCATCGAAATCCCACGAACGGTCAACGTCTTGGGATCGACCTGAACGCGAGAAGCGCCTGGGCTTTGGGGCGGGGCAAGGGAGTGACGATTGCCATTGGCGATGTCGGCGTCGAACTTACGCACCGGGATCTGGTGGATCGCGTGGCGGGCGCGCCGCACTATGACTTTCTGAACAACACAAACAGCGGGAAGCCGGTGTGGAGGCAGGGACAGGTCGGGGCCCATGGCACAGCCTGTGCCGGGCTCGCTGCGGCCACGGCCGATAACGACCTCGCAATGTCCGGGATCGCTCCTGAGGCAGGCATTGCCTCCTGGGTCGTGATGGATCGTCGAACCGTGCTCGTGAGCGATGAGAAGCTGGCGGAGATGTTTGCTTTCGCCACGAATCAGGTGGGTGTTCAGAACCATAGCTGGGGTGTTCCCACGAAGCGGCATGACGGTCCCGGGCTGTTGGAGGATGCAGCGCTGGAGTTTGCGTTCAGATACGCGCGGACGAACCGGGGCGTGGTCATGGTGCGCGCCGCAGGCAATCACCGTGCCCAGGGCCAGAACTCCAACGATGATGGTTATGCGAACGACTGGCGTGCCATCTGCGTGGCAGCCGTGCGAAAAGATGGGCGAGCTA
>VHDG01000519.1 GCA_016871475.1 Verrucomicrobiota bacterium | reverse complement strand
CGGACATCATTTCGTTCGGTGTTGCTCCTGCGTTTCTCGTGCATCGGATGGTGCTGGGCGACCTCTTTGGCGCTCATCAGGAGATCGGGTGGTTCATTGCGAGCGTCTACCTGATCTGCGGGGCCTTCCGGCTGGCCCGGTTCAACTGCCTGGCCACGATGCCTGGAGGAGGAGGATCAAGCGACTTCATGGGGTTTCCCATTCCGGCGGCAGCAGGGCTGGTGGCTTCGCTGACCTTGTTCCTCATCTGGTGGGAGGACCGCGACTTCAGCAAGAGCTCGCTGAAGTTCATCCTTCCCGCCCTGTTGCTGTTTCTATCAGCGATGATGGTGAGCAAGGTGAGGTATCCGAGCTTCAAGAAGCTGGATTTTCAGTCGCAGCGAACATTTTTCCGGACGCTGCTTTTCATCCTGCTCGTGGGCGCGGTGTTGATTTTCCGGATGAAAGTGTTGCCTGTGATGCTTCCCCTGTTGTTCACGGCATACCTGCTTTACGGGTTTGTGAGACCCCGGGTTTCGCGGGAGCTGCGACGGGAGATTGAAGATGATGAAGATGATGAAGACGATGAACCCTCTTCCGAGCGTGGGGCTTCCTGATGTTTGCTGAGATTCTTCCCATCCCTTCCGCGATTCTGACCGGCTTTTTCAGCGGGCTTCTGGCTTGCATACCGGTCGGTCCCATCAACCTCACGATCATCAACGAGGGCGCCCGCAGAGGGTTCGCGTGGGGGGCGCTCATCGGCCTGGGCGCGTTGGTCATGGAGACGATCTATTGCGCGCTGGCCTTCACAGGCTTTGCGTCCTTTTTCCAGCAAGGACTGGTGAAAGCCAGCATGGAGCTCGTGAGCTTCGTGTTCATGCTTTACCTGGGACTCAAATTCCTCCTGGCGAAATCCATCGAGACATCGAACCGGGTGGAGGAGCGAATCGAGGAACGGCTGCAGCCACACACCGCGTTCGCCATCGGGTTTGTCCGGGTCATGGGAAATCCCGGAGTCCTGCTCTGGTGGGTTGTGGCCGCCGCCAATTTCATCTCTCGCGGATGGGTCGAACCTGGCTGGGAGACCAAATCCGCCTGTATCGTCGGTGTCACGCTTGGAATTGGCTTGTGGTTCGCCGCCTTGAGCTACCTGGTGTCGTTTCGCAAGAAGCGCCCCAGCGACCAGGCCTTGCTCCGGCTTGAGAAGGGATCCGGTGTCGTGCTCCTCATCGCCGCTGTCGCACATGGGGGAAGCATCATCTATCAGCTGTCCAGGCAGCCTCCGCCAGGCCTCGGTGGTTGAAGGCAACACGCGGTGACCGAATGAATGCCGAACGATCAAGGCTGCGGGGCAGACGATGGTTTCTCGCGGTTTTTGCGGCGGTTGGATTCGGTATCGCCGGCATGCTTTTCGGCTGGCCTACCTTCCGATGGGCGCAGGCTCAATCGTGGGAACGAGTCCCGTGCGAGGTTGAATCCTCGGAGGTGCGCCGCCACCAGGCCAGAGGGTCCCGGGCGTCGTACAGCATCGCGATCCAGTATCGCTATCATTTCAAGGGCTCCGACTATTCCAGCGATCAGTACGACATCTGGAATCAGCCGGGGCAGGGCGTTTCCAGGATGCGTTCCGTGGTGCTGCAGCATCCGGTCGGTTGGAGGGGATTCTGCCACGTCAACCCGGCGAAGCCGGAGCAGGCTGTGCTCTCCCTGGAATTTCCGAAGCAGGCCTGGCCCGGGCTCCTGCCCGCATTGTTGGGTGTTGCCGGCCTTGTCGGATTCGTGGCCGCCGGAAGAAAACCTGAAGCATCGCTGGGCGGGGGAATGGGGACGCAGCCACCTGTATCGAGCCCCGTCACGCGGAGAACTCCCAAAAGGGCAGGCGCCTTCGTTTTTCTCATCACCTTTTGCCTCGCGTGGAACCTGACCGTCTTCCTCATCTCATCCCAGCTGATCAGGGAATATCAGGCCGGCCGTGCCCCGCTGTTCGTGCTGGCCTTCCTGCTCCCTTTCCTCATCGCCGGGATCGTGATGTTCGTGCTGGCCTTCCGTGAGGCGGGCTCACTCTTTGGGCCCCGGCCCGTTCTCACCCTGGATCCGGGTGACCTGATCGCCGGTCGTTCCGTCTTTCTGCGGTGGTCCTTCGAAGGGCCTGCTTACCGCATTCAGAAGCTCGTTGTGGCGTTGGAAGGATTCGAATATGTCCGATACCGTCAGGGCAAGACCACACGGGAGGACGAGTCTGTGTTTCGACGAATTGTGGTGTATGAAGGCTCGGAACGTTCCGCGATATCGGGAGGAGAAAGCCGCGTTGACCTGCCTCGAGATCTGATTCCGACTTTTGGGGAAGCATCCAACATGGGGTGCCGATGGCGGGTTCGGATCACTGCCGAGGTGCGAGGTTTGCCTGATCTGAAGCAGGACTTTGATGCACGGGTTCTTCCTTCGACAGAGGGATCTGGAGGGGAAGCCGGGATGTCCGGCAAGGCTGAGGAGGTGACGGCCTCTTCGGGCCGGCTCAAGCTGGGGATCCGGAACGGCAAAGCCCCGCATTCACCAGGGTCCTTCGTGCATGGGGCAGTGGGGTGGTCTTTGGATTCAGTGCCCACGAGAGCCGAGGTGCGGCTGGTCTTGCGGCTGGAATCTGAATGGGACGATCGGGTGTTTCCTCAAGCGACCTTGGCCCTGCCAAGCCCAAAGGCCCAGGAGGCTCGCACGTTCGAGATCCAGATTCCGACCTCTGTGCTGCCGAGTTACCAGGGCAAATACATCCGCGCATCATGGCAGGTGCAGCTGGCCGTCGAGCCGGGCGGGGGCTTTGCCCACTCAGAGATCCTCGTCGCGTGAGTGCTATCCAGGACGCGCGGCGATCCGGGTGCGGGGTGGCGGACGAGAGAGGGATCGATCAATCCTCCGAGAAGAGGTAATCGAGGTCTTCCTTGCTGAGGCTCCGTGCAAAGCCCTCCTCACCGAGAACGTCGGTGATGGTCTGGGCTTTGCGTTGTTGGAGCTCCCAGATTTTTTCCTCGACCGTCCCTGGCGTGATCAATCGATAGGCGTGCACGGTCCTGGTCTGGCCGATGCGATGCGAGCGATCGATGGCTTGGGCCTCGACTGCGGGGTTCCACCAGGGATCATAGAGGATCACGTAGCTGGCGGTGGTGAGATTCAGCCCTGTTCCGGCGGCTCTCAGGCTGAGCAGGAACACTCCGGGGCGCGGGTCATTCTGGAATGCCTGGACAATCTGCTGCCGCTCCTTCGATTCACCCGTGAGCACGTGGGTGGGAATGTTCAACGCGCTGCACTCGCCTTCCATGAGCTTGAGCATCTGAACAAACTGGCTGAACACCAGAACCTTCTGGCCCTCCTCCAACAACGGCTCGAGAAGCTCCATGAGCGTCTCGGTTTTTCCAGACGCAGTGTCGCTGCCCACCAATCTCGGATGGCAGCAGATTTGTCGGAGCCGCGTGAGCGCTGCCAGGACATGAATCTTGCTCTTCTGCAATCCCTTCTCCGCCACGGCTTGCATGATCTGGTCGCGGCTGCGTCGCAGCTCCGCCAGATAAAGCTTCCGCTGTTCGTCGCTCAATTCGCAGTCGCGGCGGACTTCGATGCGCTCCGGCAGATCCTTCGCGACCTGACGTTTCAGGCGGCGCAGCATGATGGGCCGGAGTTTGGAGGAGAGTCGGCGGCGGGCCACGCGTTGGGCCATCTCACCTTCCTCGCCTGTGCCCCGAACGTCGTAGGTCTGATTGAAGTGCTCCTGGCTGCCGAGGTAGCCCGGCTGGACGAAGTCGCTGATGCTCCAGAGATCGAGGAGCTTGTTCTCGAGCGGGGTACCGGTG
>VHDG01000518.1 GCA_016871475.1 Verrucomicrobiota bacterium | reverse complement strand
GGAGTTCAGCCACTCTCTACCGCATCCCTCGACACCCGACAGTGCCTGTCAACAAAACACTCACGGGGCTCGGGCCCATCGGCATCTTTGTGGATGGTGTGATCATGTTCGACAGCCGCGATGCGTTCTCGGTGTCCAACCCGGGCGGTGCCGAGGCAAATCCGGGCATGGGTATCTGGAACCGCGACGCCTTCGTGAATGAGGGAGTGACTTTCGATCCGGCAAATGCGCACCAGCCCGGGAGCGGCCAGTATCACTACCACGCCAACGCCATCGCCCTCCGGGCGTTGCTGGGCGACAACGTCAACATGGATTCAGCCACCAAGCTCTACAGCGAAAACATCAATCAACCCCGCCCTGCTCACTCACCCATTCTCGGCTGGGTCCGGGACGGTTTCCCCGTCTATGGTCCGTACGGCTATGGCAATGCCACAAACCCGGCAAGCGACGTCCGCCGGATGCGATCCGGCTTTGTTCCACGCAACCTGAGCCACTCGTCGGTCTCGAATCGAACCTCGCTGCCGGCGTGGGCTGGACGTGCACAAAGCCGATCCACAACCCTGGCTGCCGCGCAGCAAGGCCCGCCTGTGAGCACCACCCGGCCATTCGGCCGTTACCTCGAAGACAATGACTATCTCGGCGACCTGGGCTTCACCCGGGGTGCCGACTTCGATCTCGATGAGTTCAACGGTCGCTTTTGCGTCACTCCGGATTTTCCGGATGGGACCTATGCCTACTTCACGTCCATCACAAGCGACGGAACGCCTGCTTTCCCGTACAACATCGGACGTCAGTTCTACGGAAACCCCACGGGAAACACCGTCATGGGTGGAGCCTATCCTGAATCCGTCACAACCCACTTCCGGGGTGGGGCGAATGCGGATCTCGAGCTCGAATCCCCCGCGGTTGGAAAATCCGGCGAGGTCACGCTGACTTGGAGCAGTGTGGAGGGAGGCACTTATGTCGTGGCCTCCAGCACCAACTTCTCAACCTGGAGGACGAACAGTCCCTCGCCCACACAAGCCACCGGCACCGTCACCCGGATGACACAGGCCAAAGACCCGGCTGAACCTGCAAAGAACTTCTACAGGGTGATGAGAACCGCCCTTGCTCCCCACGCAAATTGAGGCAGGGTGAATCCGTGAAAAGCTTCGTCACTTTTCTACTCTCGCTCACGCTGTTGAGCAGTTCAGGAGCAACACAGAACATCCTGGTTGTGGTCGCCGACGATCTCGGAATGGACAGCCTCGGGCTCTACAATCACGAGCCTGCGGCATCGCTTCCTCCGACTCCGAACATCGACAGCCTGGCAGCACGGGGAGTGCGGTTCACCTCAGCCTATGCGTATCCGGTTTGCTCCCCGACACGGGCCGCCATGATGACGGGCCGTTATGCCTTTCGAACGGGGGTCAACGACATCCTGAGCACGCCGGCGCAACAAGGCCTCTTCCAGCAGGAACTCACTCTACCCGAGCTGCTGGCTCCGACCCATCGAACAGGGAGCTTCGGCAAATGGCACCTGGGCGGAGGAGCGACAGGCCCCAACATCGTTGGAGGTTGGTCCCACTTCGCCGGCTCCCTTGGGGGCGCTCTGGGAATGAACGCAACCAACTTCTATCTGTGGTCAAAAACCACCAATGGTTCGACACGCGCCAACCATTATGGATATGCCACCACCGATAACATCAACGATTCCATCCAGTGGCTGGGCCAGCAGGGCACCAACAGGTGGCTGCTTTGGTTGGCGTTCAACGCCCCACACACACCCTATCACCTTCCCCCCGCCCACCTCTGCCCTCGCTACGCCACGCTCAGCGGTACCGCCACCGATATTCAGAGAAACCCACGCCGATATTTCGAGGCATCCGTGGAGGCCATGGATACAGAGCTGGGACGACTCCTGGCATCGATCGACAGACAAATGACGACCGTGATCTTCGTAGGCGACAACGGGACACAACAGCGCGTCATTCAGCCTCCCTTCAACATCGCAGGCAGGGCAAAAGACTCACTCTATGAAGGCGGCGTGCGCGTGCCTTTGATCATCGCAGGACCTGACATCGTCGACCCAGGTCGGGCGAGCTCGGAGATCGTGCACGTCGTGGATGTGTTTGCCACGGTCGTCGAGTTCGCGGGTATCAAGCCGACATCCGCGTTGCCCGCTCGAATGCCCAATGACTCCCGATCGCTTGTGCCGATCCTTCGCAATGAACCATGGCTTCCAGCCGAGACGGCGATACTGACGGAGGACGGAAGCTCGACTCCTTCAGGCTCACTGACTGGAAGAGCCGTCCGCCTGGGTGACTACAAGCTCATCCGTTGGGACACAAACGCGGAGGAGTTGTACCGGCTGAGCGTCGACCCATTGGAATCCACCAACCTGCTGACGCAGACCCTCACACCGGCCGCGGAGGACATGCTCCTGGAACTGCGACACCGGCTGTCCGAATGGACCAACAGGCCCGACATCCTCAGTAGCTCCCGTTCCACGTCGTTGTTCGTCGTGGAAATTGGTTGGTTTGCGAATGCGAGTCTTTCGCTCTGGAGAACGGGCGACCCGGCGGGCGGTGTCTGGACCCGCGTTGTCGATGCCACGACCCGGGTCCTGGGAGATGTGATTCGCATCACAGATCCAGATCCGCCAACAAGCAGGGCCTTCTATCAGGTGAGAAACGAGTGATCCCTCCCTGTATTCCAGTCATCCGCCTCGGACTGGCCATCCTCGGATCGTCGGTATGTCTGACAACCTCGACAGCTCAGGGCGCGGCGCAGGAACTTCGGATTGAGATCCGGCCGCAGTTCTCCAGGGCCCCATTGATCCTGGATACTCCCGGAAACCTCGTGCAACCGGGACAGACGGTGTCGGTCACACGATTGGATTTCCTACTCTCCAACTTCGCTTTGCGAAGCACCCATGGGGTCTGGTTCTATTCCAGCAACCGCTTTGCCCACATCAGCATTCGTGACGGCAAAACATCCTTTGTCCTGCGCGGGCTGGCTAAGGAGAATGTTGACCGGATCCGCTTTCACGTCGGAGTGCCCCCGAAGGAAAACCATGCCAGTCCAGGACAGTTTGATGCGCATCATCCCCTCAACCCCAACCTCAACGGCCTCCATTGGGACTGGGAAGGCGGATATGTTTTTGTGGCTGTGGAGGGGATGTGGAAAGAACGGTCGAGAGGCTACTCCTTCCACATCGCAACAGACGCCCATCTGATGACGGTTGAACTCCCGGTCAGGCTCCAAACAGACCAAGCCTCGAGCCTTCAGATCTCCTTCAATGTGGACGGCCTTTTCTCCCATCCCAATGAGGTCAGACTTACAGATGAAACCCTCTCGACTCACTCGCGCGCAGGCGACCCCGTCGCTCACAAGCTTCGGATCAATATTGAGCACGCATTTGAAGCCATCGGTACTTTGCACCCATCCACTCCGACCCGCAGCGATGCAGACTCCGCAGGAACGATATCAAGAGCCCTTGTCAGCAGCCAGGCGACTCCCCATCGGTTCGCCTTTCCGAGCTATTATCCGCAACCTGCCCTGCCATTGGACAATCCTCTGACCTTGCAGGGCATCGCCCTGGGGCAACGGCTTTTTGAAGATCCCCAACTTTCAGCGAGCAACAAGCAGTCATGTGCGAGCTGCCATCAGGCGGCATCTGGCTTTGCGGATGCGGGGAAGCGTTACAGTGTGGGAGCAGACGGGCGCGTGGGAACGAGGAATACGATGCCCCTCTTCAATCTCGCCTGGAGACACTCGTTCTTCTGGGACGGGCGTGCAGCGACCTTGCGGGAACAGGTGCTCCAACCGATCGAGAACCA
>VHDG01000517.1 GCA_016871475.1 Verrucomicrobiota bacterium | reverse complement strand
GTCCGCCAGAATCCATACCGCTCCTGGTAGCGCTCGGAGTAGACTTTCTCGAGCTCCGGATAAAAGCGCTCGACCAACTGATAAAATGATGACTGTTGCGGCTGGCGCGGACGATAAACACCGCCGGTCTCCTTGGAACCACAGGCCATAACCGACCTCCTTGCGGCGGGAGCCTACGCCCTGCCTGACACTAGGCAAGCTCCCCGTGAAGGCTCGATGTGCCAGATGCGCTTGAGGAACTCTGCTTTTCCCACTCAATCCGGGGATATTTGCCCGGATCATGGACCCACGATTGGCTCGCATGTGAGAAGCACGTGAATCGGGAGCGTCCGAGCCTCTCCTTGGCAGCCAGAAGCATCTCGGAAGGTCTGGCCTCTTCGGCGTGCTCGCGGTTGTAGAGAAGGGGAGTGGCCAGCACCACGCATTCTCTGCCAATCGACCGGAAGGTCTCCCGGGTGAGCCCCATCTCGGCGTTCACGCAATGGCGCGCTTTACGGATACCCTCTATTTGGATCTTCCTGAAGCGCCGGCACAGGGCACGCCTCAAAAGGTTGCCGTCGTCGAAAAGGAATTGGTCCGACCGACATCCGACGAACTCGATGCCGGTCGCATAAGGATAAAAGATATCCAGGACGCGGCCGCACCGGGAGAGGATGATGGGCGTGATCCCGGAACCCACCAGGACGTCGAAACCCTCGAAGGCGCGCCGGAGGCGGCCCGCCGAGGGGGGAAGCTTCAGCCTTATCGGGTCGCCCACCACGGAGGCCAGAGTGTTCCCGAAGTCGAGCCGGTGTATGTAAGGCTTCCAGCGGTCGATGTCCCAGGTATCGTTTTCCGGAGTAAAATGGCTGTTGGGCCCGGAGCCGTCCGTCGTGAGCAGGAGCAGGTGCGCGTCCGCGCCCAAGTCGCGGAAATAGCGCATGATCGCGAAGTTGTTGTTGTTCATGTTCCCGATGAAGCCTATCCTCACGCCAGGATCCTCCTGAGCTCAGACTCCTCGGGGAAGTTCACCAGGACACCCATCCCCTTTCTTTGAAACACAACCATGCTTCCCAGGGCCACGGCGGAAGCACAACCCTCCTTGACCGCCTGACCGATATGCTCGACTTTACCAGCTCCGCCATTCGCAATCACCGGTATCCGCACCGCTTCGGACACCGAGCGGACGAGGTCCAGGTCGAAGCCCTCCCAGGTCCCTTCCCGGTCGATGGAGGTGAGGAGAATCTCCCCGGCCCCCAGTCTTTCCACCTCCCGAGCCCACTCAACCGGGCTCCGACGGGCATTTTTCCCGCCCGCCCGACTCCTCACCTGGTCGCCCCAGAACAAACCGCGCTTAACGTCTATGGAAACTATGATTGCCTGGCTCCCGAAATGCTCGGAAAGCCGGGTGATGAAGGACGGCTCCTCCAGGGCGCGCGTGTTCACCACCACCTTTTCGAAACCCAGCTTGAGGATGATCTGGGCATCCTCAAAACTCCTGATGCCGCCCCCATAGCCGAGGGGCATAAAGCACTCATCGGCTATCTCCGCAAGCACCTTGAGGTTGGGCTTTCTGCCCTCCACCGTGGCGGTGACATCGAGGAAAAGCAGCTCGTCCACCTCAAGCTCGTTGAAGATCCTCACCGTATTGGCGGGATCCCCTACATAGGAGAACTTCCCGAACCGCACGGTCTTGATCAGGCTCTCGTTCCGCAGAAGAAGGGTGGGGATGATCCTGGTGCGCAGCATCAGAGCCTCCCGAAGTTGGCCAGAAGCTGCATACCGAAGCGGTGGCTCTTCTCTGGATGGAACTGGGCGCCGAAAATGTTGCCGCGGCGGATGGCCGCATCGAAGGTGATCCCATAAGTCGTCCGGAGTAGGGAGTCGGCGGGATCATCCACGCTCACGCAGTAGGAATGGACGAAATAGAAGCGGGGCTCTCCGGGAAGGTCTCGGGTCAGGGCGTCCGAACGCACCTGGTCCACAGCATTCCATCCCATATGGGGGACCTTGAGCCCCTCCCGAGCCGGTAGGCGGCGCGTGGCAGCCGCTATCCATCCAAGACCCGGAAGCACTCCTTCCTCGCTGGAACGGGTCAGGAGCTGCATCCCGAGGCAAATTCCCAGCACAGGGACGCGCTCCACTAGCGCTTTGCGATCGAGGATGCCCCTGAGCCCACTGGCCTCGATGCGTTGCATCGCATTGTCGAAGGCGCCCACCCCCGGAAGCAAGATCTTCCTTGCCTCGGCCACCTTGGCGGGTTCCCCCGTCACGAGGCTGGCCAGGCCTATCCTCTTGAACATATTCTGGATGGAACCCAGATTCCCCATTCCGTAGTCGACTATTGTGATCATACCTTAACCGGGAAGCAATACTTCAGGTAGAAGCTCATGGGGACCAGGTTCGCCTTCGCCAGTACAGCGAAGATGGGGCGCAGCCTCTCGAAGCGCTTCTTGTAGGTGGGGAATTCCCACCAGAATTTGGGCTCGGCGCGCATGACCCTTTCGTAATCCTCATCGGAGAGCCCGAGCCGCTTCTTGAAGTAGGGCAGGAGCTCGTCCTCCACCTTCGGCGGGCGGGCGTATTCTGCCATAGCCTCGCCGCGGTCCACCAGGCCGGCGCGCGCGCGCGCGGAAAGGGTGAGGTTGCGGTAGTCAAGGCCGAATTTCCGAGGAAGGTAGAGACCGATGGAGAAGGAGACCAGCCTGTTCTCGAGGTGGTGGCCGCCGTAATACTTCCACCCGCATTTCGCCTTGAGGAATTCCTGCGCCTCCTCCTTCGAGTACTGCAGGTACCAGTAGGGCCGGATCTTCTTGATGCGGCCGAGCATGATCCAGCGCATGAAGCGAAGGAAGGTCATCAGCGGATAGGACTTCATCGGCAGGCGGCCGAACCTCTTGTGGATCGATTCGATGTACTTGCCGTCGAAGTAGTTCTTACCAATGGGTGAAACGCCCTCCGCCAGGAAGGAGTGCCCTTCTAGCACGTACTTCACGCCGTTCCGGGCGGCAGCACGGTATAGGACCTCAGCCAGCGCCAAGTCGGTGGGCGTCCCCATCTCCGGCACTCCGGCGAGAAAGAACGCTCGGAAGATGTCGTCCGATTCCTTGTTGTTGATCACGTAGGTAAACAGATCCACCCCGGTGTCGGCCAGCACCTTGCGGATGTTCTCCGATGCGATGGCCGAATTCCAGGTGTCGTCGTAGTGGACGGCCAGAGGACGCAGTCCGAATTCCTTGGCCAAGTAAACCATATAGGAGGAGTCGGTGCCGCCGCTGACCCCCACCACGCAGTCGTACTTTTTACCCCTGCCGGCGCGCTTAATCTCCGCGACTATTCGGTCCCATTCGGCCTTGCCCTTGGGCAGGCCGGTGCCATATTGCGCGGTCAGGTCCTCCACTTGGCGGCAATAGTTGCATACCCCTTCGCCGTCGAAGCGGATGCCCGGCACCCGATCATCGTAAATGCAGCGGACGCAAGTGACGATGGCGCCCCCCCCGGGAGTGCGGGTTTCCATGGGTGTGGCCGCTTCCGCGGCAGCGAATTCGGTCTTCATTTCACCTGGAGCGCCTTGGATGGCGCCCCTTCCTGGATTAGGCGCCTGGAGGCGCGATGAACATGCTCAAGTACGTCGTTCTGGAAGAACAGTCCCGGTTCGGCCCCGATTCCCCCGAGGACCGCCCAGTCCGGCAGGCAGGATCGGACATGGTCCCCGAGCCTCCGCATCGCGGCGAAATTCCCCACCGTGGGGACCGGAAAGCCGCCGGCTGGACGGATCACGTCTGCGAACTCCAGCCTCTCGCTCCGCAGAACGCCCGCCTGTCTGAGCTGGTGCGCGATATG
>VHDG01000516.1 GCA_016871475.1 Verrucomicrobiota bacterium | reverse complement strand
CGCGGCTTCATCAACTCCTCCCTGGCCGCTGCTTCCTTCGCAGCTTTGGCCCCTAACACTTTCGGAGCATCATCAAAAGTGACCCTCGCTCTGGTAGGGGGCGCTCATATCCATACTCCGGGGTTCATCAACCTGCTCAAGAATCGACCGGATGTGAGGGTTAAGTCGGTTTGGGATCACGATTCTCAGCGTGCGACCAAGTGTGCTTCAGCGCTGAACGCCTCAGTGGAACCCAGTGTTCAGAAGATATGGGCCGATCCCGAAATCCAGGGAGCAGTGATCTGTTCCGAGACGGATCGCCATAAGAATCTCGTCGTGGCAGGCGCCGCAGCCCGCAAGCATCTCTTCGTCGAGAAGCCCCTGGGGATCACCACCCGTGACAGTGATCTGATGGCATCCGCCATGGATCAGGCCCGGATTCACTTCACCACCGGCTACTTCATGCGCACAGATCCGATTCACTTGTTTCTAAAACAGGAAGTCGCTGCAGGTCGCTTCGGCAAGATCACTCGTGTGCGCGGATCGAACTGCCACAGTGGCTCTCTCGGGGGGTGGTTCGATACCGAGTGGCGCTGGATGGCCGATCCCAAGCAGGCTGGGGTGGGGGGCTTCGGCGACCTCGGAACTCACAAACTGGATATCCTCATGTGGCTCTTCGGAGATGTGGAGTCCGTTACCGGCACGATCAAGGTGGTGACGGGCCGCTACGGCGACTGTGATGAATCCGGCGAAGCCATGCTTCGATTCAAGAGCGGCATCGTCGGAACCCTCGCCGCAGGCTGGGTCGATGTGGATGACCCGGTTCAATTGCTGATCAGCGGCACCGAGGCCCATGCCACGGTCATTCAGGGCAAGCTTTACTATCGCAGCAAACACGTCGCCGGCGCGGATGGGAAAGCTCCGTTTACCGCGCTGCCCCAGGCACATCCTGCGCCCCTGCATCAGTGGGTGGACTCAGTGGGTGGAAAGGTGAGCAGTTCGTTGGTTACACCGCAAGAGGCCGCAGCGAGGGTGCGCGTCATGGATGCCGTCTATCGGGCGGCCAAGCGCAACTCTTGGGTGCGTGTCTGAGCAGAGGACCTTCTACGATTGGGCAAGCCACTGAGACAGCCCAGGGGCAAGTTCCGGGTGGGCGCCGATCGCCGCGCGGACTGCCTCCCGGACCTCAAGGTCGTTGAGACGGGTTGTGTCCGCTTTTTCAATCACGCGATCGATGTACACCTGTCGCAGCGAGGGGTGGCTCATGATGCCCGCGAGATTCAAACTTTCAAGCTCCCCCATCCCAACACTGGACAAGGGCCAGCCCGCTGCGAACTCACACAAGGCTTGGTTCAGCGGATCCCCTGGACTCATCCGCATCGCGAGGCGGCCCGCATCGGGCAGGAAGCGCAGCGCCAGATCGACGGACCAATGAGTCGAGGGCGATATCGGGGCGGGGCAGGGCTGCGTGAGGATGTCGTGGACGGCGTCGGTGCCCATCTCCCGGCACACCACCAGCTGACTGATTCCGTAAAGACGTTGGAAGGCCCACTCGGCTGAGGCTGGATCAAACGCAGGCGGAGTTCCCGGAGCGTGGTGGCGTTGACGTTGCTCCTGGGCCAGCACCAGATCCCAGGCCGGCTTGTCCATGGGTGGGATGGGGCCAGGCTGGACGTTTGCGTTTCCTTCCTTGAACAGAGCCTCGACGAAGCTTCCCATCAGCGGGCTGTTCCCCGGGAGGGGCTTCATGCTCGGAGCTTCCGTTCCAGGATCTCACCTGCCATCGCAGGATTCGCCTTGCCCTTGCTCAGCTTCATCACCTGGCCTTTCAGGAAGTTCAGCGCCGCCGCCTTCCCAGCACGGAAATCCTCCGCGCTCCGCGGATTGGCCGCAATGACCTCGTCGCAAATTTTCTCGATCGCCCCTGAATCGCTGACCTGGGCAAGCCCCTTGCGCTCGACGATGGCTCCAGGTGATTCCCCGGTCGCGAACACGTCGGCAAAAACCTCCTGCGCGATCTTGCTGCTGATCTTCCCCGAGTCCACCAGGTCCACCAACGCCTGCAGGTGGCCTGGGTTGAATTGGATTTCAGCAACCGTGGTGTTGGATTCTGAAAGCTTGGAGCGAAGATTGTTGATGACCCAGTTGGCCACGCCCTTTGGGTTTCGTGATCCCTGGGCGGCGCGGGTGAAGAAGTCTCCCAAGGGTACATCGTTCTTGAAAACTTCGGCATCCCCGGCCGGCAGTTGGAACTCCGAGATGAAACGTTGCTTTCGAACGAGCGGCAGTTCCACGACACGAGCCTTCACCTTGGCGAGCCACTCATCCGATGGCTCGAACGGCATCAGGTCGGGCTCTGGAAAGTACCGATAATCGTGAGCGTCTTCCTTGGTTCGCATGGGCTCCGTGATGCCGGCGTCGTCATCCCATCGACGCGTCTCCTGCCGGAGCGTCTTGCCGGCCTTGACCGCTTCGATTTGACGTGGGATCTCGTATTCCAACGCGCGTCGGACACCCGAGAAACTGTTCATATTCTTGATTTCGATCTTCGCGCCCAGCTTGGTTTCGCCCTTCGGCCGGACAGAGACGTTTACGTCGCAGCGAACCATGCCTTTTTCCATGTCGCAGTCCGAGATGCCTCCGTAGTGCAGGATGTCCTTGAGTGCGTTCAGGTATTCGAAGGCCATGTCGGGGCTTCGCAGGTCGGGTTCGGAGACGATCTCAAGCAGGGGCACGCCCGCGCGATTGAAGTCCACTCCGCTGAAGCGATCGAAGTGAGTGCTCTTGCCGACATCCTCCTCCAGGTGGGCTCGGGTAATGCGAACCCGGGCGATGGCTCCTTCGAACTCAAAGTCGACATAGCCACCGAGGGTGGACGGTTTGTCGTATTGGGTGACCTGATAGTTCTTGGTGGAATCTGGGTAGAAGTAGTTCTTGCGGTCGAACTTGGCAAAACGCGGGATAGAGCTGTTGAGGAGGAGTCCGGTGAGGACGGTCAGCTCGAGAGCTTCGGCGTTGGCGACAGGCAGAACACCTGGCAAGCCAAGGCAGACGGGACACACGCGGGTGTTGGGATCGGCGCCAAATTCATTGGCGCAGGCGCACCACATTTTGGAGCGCGTTTTCAGTTGCACGTGCGTTTCCAGACCAATCACAGCCTCGTATTCCATAAGAGCGGCCTCCTCTTGCCATAAATCCCCTCGAACGGAAACGCCAAAAAGTGCCGGTTGGCTTTCAACGAGTGACGAGTCATGAGTGACGAGTGATGAGTGACCAACAAACTAAGATGAGTTCGATTGCTTATTTTATTGAAATGGACGTTCGCGAGCATACCCTGCCGCCCATGAAGCGACGACATTTCATGAAACTAGCGGTGGGAGCCATTGCGGCTCCTACGATCATTCCTTCTTCAGCCCTTGGACAGGGCAAAACCATTTCACCTGGCGACCGTATCAACGTCGGGCTGATCGGTGCGGGCGGTCAGGGAGCCGGCGTTATGAACGGCTTCATGAGACGCGAGGGCACCCAGATCGTCGCCGTGTGCGATGTAGCCAAAGCGCACACTGCTCAACGCAAAGCCGACGTAGAGAAATACTACGCCGGAAAAACCGACAAGGGCACTTACAAGGGATGTGACACCTACACTGATTTCCGGGAGCTCTGCGCGCGAAAGGACATCGATGCCGTCATCATCGGAACTCCGGATCACTGGCACGCGCTGGCCACATTGGAAGCGTTGCGCAACGGCAAGGATGTTTATTGCGAGAAGCCGGTGACTCATCTTTTCGCAGAAGGCGTGGCGGTGTATCAGGAAGTCGCCAAACGGAAGGCCATCTTCCAGACC
>VHDG01000515.1 GCA_016871475.1 Verrucomicrobiota bacterium | reverse complement strand
GTGTGAAGTTGACGATGCGCCCGATGCGGGTTTACGACCTGGCAATGACTCACAAACTGGACACGGATGATCTCTTCATCCATCGGATCCAGTTTCATGCGGCGCGGCGCGGGCTGAACTTCTTTCTGGTGGACCCACTGTGGGTCGAGACGTTCAGCCAGGCCTATGCGAAAGACGAACTGAAGGTCAAAGTGCTTCTGAACATGCACAGCGAGCACCACAAGCCTGAGGATCCATTCACCCGGCTTGTCAGGCTGGCGGCGCAGAAAGGAGCACGAGTGATCGATCCACCCGATGTTGCGCTGGCGGCTTTCGACAAAGCTTCGTTTCACTCCAAGGCGATCGCGGCGGGCCTGCAAGTCCCACACACCGTGATCGTACCCGGCGCACTTGCCGGATCCTTCCAGCTTTCTGAAGAGGCAAGGGCCGCGCTCGGATCTCCCTTCGTGATCAAGCCCAGCCTGGGGTATGGACGGAAGGGAGTGATTCTCGATGCCCAAAGCGAGGCGGACCTGAGACGTTCGGTGGCTGAATGGCCTGGCTGCGACTATCTCCTCCAACGGCGGATGACTCCGGAACAAACCCCGGGCGGGCTTGCTTATTTCCGGGTGTATTTCGCTTTTGGAAAGATCTGGAAGAATTGGTGGGACTGCTACTCCGATCGCTCGCGTCGAGCAACCCAGGAGGAGATCAAAACCCTGGGATTGCATGCGCTCGATGAGATTGTTTCGAAGCTCGCCAAGACAAGCGGCATGCAGTTTTTCTCCAGCGAGATACTGCGTTCGCAGACAGGTGAGTTCGTGGTGATCGATTACGTGAACGATCAATGTCACATGCTGAGCCAGAGCTCCGACCCACGCATTGGCGTCCCTGATGATGTCGTGCAGGAGATCGCCGAAGAGCTTGTTGAAGGTGCAGCCAGATTGGCCATGTCCTGAGACCCACTGCACTAGCGCTCTCCGGCCGCCAGCGAGAAGCTGCCTTCGCGGGTGGCTGAGAGGCTTCGGCGTCCGGTATGGACCGTGCTTTGGAGTCGATAAGCGATGGTTTGGCTTCCCATCACGTCTCTGATCCGGCCGGCAACGCGGAGATTGCTCAAATGCACTTTCACCCGCTGAGTCGTCTAGCTAAACCGAGGAACCTCCGTTTCCTCGCCTGACATGGCCCTTCCGAGATAGGTGCCGTTCACATACAAACGGTGCACAGATCCGGTTACTCGAAGAGGCTCCGGTGAAGCGTTCTCGATCCGGACCATCAAATCCAAAGTCGTTTCCATGATCGTGGATTCCGAGAACCTCAAGTCGGCGAGACTGACCTCCATGTCCGATGCTCCACGAGTCGAGGCGCATCCGGTGTATAGAACCAAGAATGCGGGGATGAGCAGCAGGGTGAGAAGGTTTCGAAGAAGGCGGATGGCCCAATCTGCTTCGGGGCATGGCTTCCGGTCAACTCTCTGAATCACTTGGGGGCCCTGAAGGGGGACCACGGACCACACGGACCACACGGAAGGAAAAGGAAAAGCTCAAGACTTCAATGAACTCAGGGTGAGACCTACTCTGGCGTCTCTCTTCCATGAGTCTGTTCTCCTTTCCCTAACTTTTCCCGGTCCGTGTCCTCAGCGATGAGCAAGCCAGAGGCCGGCGGGACGCCAGCGATCTCAGCCAAGGTCAGCAGCCACCATCCAAAATCTCACATTGTCCGACCTACAAAACCGAAGGGGGCATAGCCCGAGCACCCTGAAGGGATGGACAACGAACTTGGGCGCAGGTTTTTCGTAAGGCATATGGTTGTCGGACGCGAGTCTATCGATGTGAGATGCGCGCGAGTTGAGCCAGAATCATGACTCAACCCTCTGGCTAACGGCGCTCTAGGAAGGCGGTAGAGGACTACCGCACTCCATGACGCGTCGCGCATCCCCAGCCGGCCATGAAGTCCGAGAGGTCGTGGAATGCGCCAGGGTTGTCGCCTGGGAGCGCTGGCATCCTGCCGGCACCCGTGTAGTAGCCCCTCCGACCATTGCTCTGAAAACAACGATGGACCACGGACCACAGGGACGACACGGAAAAGAAGGGAACAATCAGCCCCGTTTTCTTTCCGTGTGTTCAGCGTGTTCCGTGGTTCTCACTCTTCTGGACAATCCGTGGCCTCGAGGACGAGCAGGCGATTACCATTACGATTACGAGGGGAAGGGAAGACTCGGTCAGTTGGAGGGTTGGACAAGAAACACTGAGTTCCCGAGATCAGCGGGAGGCTTATGTTCAGTGACTTTTCCCTGAGGCCACCGGGCTTGGATACGTGTGATGCGACCTGGTCGATGAAGAACCTGGATCAAACTATCCTGTGAACCTGTCCCGCTACCGGAGCGGAGTTCCCTCACCGGTCCCCATTCCTCCTCCGAAAAGGCCCTGAGCTGGACACCGATTCCACCTGGATTGTTGGTGCCTGCATTCACACGCACCCGGATCCCAGCATTTTTTGAAACATTTCGGTAAACGATCGTTTCAGCGCCGTTCATGGCTGCAGCCACATCGACCTTCCCGTCGCCGTCAAAATCGCAAGCGGCGACTCCACGCCCCTCTCCGACAAGACTGACCCCACTCTCGCTGGCTCGCAGTGTCCTGAAGCCCGCTTTGCCATCGCCCAGCACTACCAGGCCCCGTCCTGCATCGGAGCGAAACGCCTGGGCATGGGTTCCAAAAAAGTTCTGGGTCAGGAACAGATCCTCCGTACCGTTGCCATCCATGTCCGCCACAGAGATCCCAAACACGGGGCTCATCTGGGCCTCCATTGGCAAGGGCTGGGGCTCAAACCGTCCACCCCGGTTTAACCAGAGTGTTGTTTCGAAATACCGGGCTGCAAGCGGAGCTCCCGCCGACGAAGCCCTGCCGCCCAGCACATCCGCTATGCTTGCCCGCGAAAAAGCTGCGTGTGTGGAAAACGTATCCCGCACAAATGGCAAAGCCTTGCCTATGACAAGCAGATCTCGTTCGGGGACCCAGGTGCTGCGGCCCGGCTCAAAGGACGCCTCGAGCATGTCCACGGTCCCATCGCCATCATAGTCGCCGTGATACACTCGAACTCCGTTTGAAGAATCCAGCGCATGACGGCCGTTGAGTCCCCAATTCGCGGCGACCAGGTCCATTCGACCATCTCCGTCAAAATCCCCTCCAGCCAGTCCGTTCCACCATCCGGAGTGCCCGGCAAAGCCCAGCTCCTGAGTGGATTCCTTCAACACCCCACCCTGATTCAGGAGAACGCGCACCGTCCCCCATTCACAGGTTACCGCAAGATCCGGATCACCATCTCCGTCCAAATCCGACCAGAGGCCTCCGGTCACAAGCCCAAATCCTGTCAGGGCTTTGGCATTCGTTTCATCGAGCACCCAAGTGCCGGAATCATATCGATGGATGGCTGATGACGCCGGCTCCGGGTAACGTCCGCCCACGACGCGGCCCCCGACAAACAGATCGAGATCGCCATCGCCATCAATATCAGCGAGGGCAGTGATGGATGCACTACTGTGCAACGCAGGCAAGGGACTCGTTCGAGGAGCTTCAGGGAACAGTTCGAGAGTCGGTGGCGGGCTGCTGGAGGTTTCCTGATAAGACGCCGAAGCCACGCAAAGGCCGCTGACTCCCCCTTTCCACATCAAGGCCATCCCAAGAGCGTCGCGTTCGAGCGGCTGGTTCCAGGGTGTGGAGTTAACCCTCTCCCAACCGTCTTTCTGGTTGTTTCTAAACAACGATATTTTGCCACCTGCACCCGCGCCGACTGCCAGGTCCTCCCAACCATCGGCATCCCAATCCAACCAGGCCAATCCGGGCCCG
>VHDG01000514.1 GCA_016871475.1 Verrucomicrobiota bacterium | reverse complement strand
TGGCCAGCAAACAGCTGCAGCCCGTCTATGACAAACCCATGGTGTACTATCCCCTCACAACCTTGATCGAAGGGGGCGTGCGCGAGTTCTGCCTCATCTCAACCCCGCACGATCTACCCAGATTCCGCCAGCTGCTGGGCGATGGCTCGCGTCTCGGTATCACCATCGATTACAGGGAACAGGCAAAGCCGGCCGGAATCGCCCAAGCCTTTCTCATCGCGGACAGCTTTATCGGCTCAGACCCCGTCACCCTCGTCTTGGGGGACAACATCTTTTATGGTGGCGATACCTTCCAAAAAGCCTTCTCCAATTTCGACAAGGGAGCCACCATTTTTGGTTATCATGTCCTCGACCCGGAGCGTTATGGAGTCGTGGAGTTCAATTCCCAGGGCCAGGCCGTCTCCATTGAGGAGAAACCCAAGAGACCGAAGAGCAACTACGCGGTACCCGGGCTTTATCTCTTCGACAACCAGGTCGTCTCCATCGCCAAATCGATGAAGCCATCCGCTCGGGGTGAACTCGAGATCACCGACGTCAACCTGGAATACCTGCGTCGCGGACAACTCCGTGTCGGAGTCCTGAACCGGGGCTTTGCCTGGCTCGATGCCGGCACGAGCAGCAGTCTTCACGAAGCCTCAGCCTACGTTCAAACCGTTGAGAAGCGGACGGGCATCAAGATTGGTTGCCCTGAAGAAGCAGCTCTGCGTCGGGGTTTCCTGACGACCCAGCAGTTGGAGGCTTTGATTGCGAACATGCCCAACTGCGAATACCGCGACTACCTCTCCACCGTCGTCGCCGAACAACACCGCCGATTGACATGATCTGCATAAGCCTTCCCTCAACCCGCCCTAACAAGAAACCCACATCATGATCTTACTCCTTGGAGCCACCGGATATGTCGGCCAGAACTTTGCACGGGAGTTGAAGGCGCGCGGTCGCGACTTCCGAACACTGTCCCGGGCTCAGGTGGACTACACCCAGTTCACCGTATTGCTGTCCTGGTTGAAAAAGGAGAAGCCCGACTTTGTGGTCAACGCGGCGGGGTACACCGGCAAGCCGAACGTGGATGCATGTGAATCCGCTCGCGCGGACACGCTTCAAGGGAACACCCTGCTTCCCGTGACCATCGCCCAGGCCTGCGCCGCGGCAGGCATCCCCTGGGGTCACGTCTCATCAGGCTGCATCTACACAGGGGCCAAGGTGAGAGCCGATGGACAGTGGAAGGTCGAGAAGGATCTGACTCAGCCCCATCTGTGGCGGCTGTTCCTCAAGGACCCCGGCTCGTTCGCAGGTTTCACCGAAGAGGATGCGCCCAACTTCTCATTCAGGGATCCGCCGTGCAGCTTCTACAGCGGCACCAAGGCCCTCGGCGAAGAAGCCATCGTCGGAGTCGGACAGTCCTACATCTGGCGACTTAGAATTCCCTTCGATGAAGAGGACAGCCCACGGAACTACCTGTCGAAAATTCAGCGCTACTCGAAGGTCTATAACAACGTGAACTCAATCTCGCATCGAGGTGACTTCGTGAAAGCCTGCCTCGATCTACACGAGGTCAAAGCACCCTTCGGCATCTACAACGTCACAAACCCCGGAGCAGTCTCCACCGAACAGGTGGTTCAGGAGATCAAGGCTGTCCTGAAGCCCAATCGCGAATTCTCGTTCTGGGCCGACGACAAGGAGTTCTACAGCGTCGCAGCTCAAACTCCCCGTTCGAATTGCATCCTGGACGGATCCAAACTCCTGAAGGCCGGCGTCAAGATGCGCCCTGTTTCGGAAGCCCTCCGAGACTCGTTGCTGCGCTGGAAACCCGAAACCAAATCCTAGAAACCTCACTCTCAGCTCTCTCACGATATGAATCTTCTTGTCACAGGAGGTGCCGGTTTTATCGGTGCCAATGTCATCCGCCACATCCTCACACAGTCGCAACCTTCAAAGATCCTCAACCTGGATTGTCTGACCTATGCCGGACACCTGGAGAATCTTGCAGGCGTGGAAAAGGATCCGCGCTACAGCTTCGTGAAGGCTGATATCCGCGACAAGCAGGAGGTCGCGAGGATCGTTGCCGAGAACCGCATCACCCACGTGATGCATCTCGCCGCGGAATCGCATGTCGACCGCTCGATCACGGGACCCGGGGACTTCATCCACACCAACATCGTGGGCACCTTCCATCTGCTCGAAGCCTGCCGCGTCGCGTGGGGTTCTAATCTTTCGGACAAACGGTTTCATCACATCTCCACCGATGAGGTCTTCGGGAGCCTCGGGCCCACCGGAAAATTCTCTGAAACCACGCCCTACGCTCCGAACTCACCCTACTCCTCCAGCAAAGCCTCGAGCGACCTGCTGGTCCGGGCCTACCATCATACCTATGGAATGCCCGTGGTGATCACCAACTGCTCAAACAACTACGGCCCGTACCAGTTCCCTGAGAAACTCATTCCCGTCATCATCCAGAACCTGCTCCATCGGAAATCGGTTCCTGTTTACGGCGACGGCCTGAACGTCCGGGATTGGCTGTATGTCGGGGATCACGCCCAGGCCCTCTGGCGCGTGCTCACCGCTGGCAAGGACGGGGAAACCTATTGCATCGGAGGCAACAACGAGTGGCCGAATATCAGGATCGTGGAGCAGGTTTGCGATCTGATCGATGAGCTTGCACCCAAGCTGGGAGGGAACTCCCGCAAGCTCATCACCTACGTGAAGGACCGCCCCGGCCACGACCGCCGCTATGCCGTGGATGCCTCCAAGATCGAGCGTGAGCTCGGCTGGAGGCCTCAGCACACATTCGACAAGGGCCTGCGCGCAACCGTCCAGTGGTATCTCGCCAATCAAGGCTGGGTGAACGAAGTCACATCCAAGAAACACTGACCCTCCCATAGCCGGCAGCCCGCTCCATGAAACACTACGCCAGCATCACAGTGATCGGTCGCGACAAGACAGGTGTCGTGGCCCGCGTCACCAGTTTCCTGTTCGAACGCAAGGCCAACATCGAGGCCCTGGACGAGCAGGTGACCCGGGGGCAGTTCAGCATGGCGATACAGGCATCGTGGAAGGCGAAGGATTTTGACGGGAAGACCCTCGCCCACGGATTGCAGGCCCTTGGAAAATCACTGGGGATGGAGATCCGGATCCGTCGCCTGACAGATCGATCCCGACAACGGTTCGCCCTGATGGTCACCAAGGAGCCGGGTTGTCCGAAAGCCATCTTGAGCGGGGTCAAGTCAGGAGCCATCCGGGCGGAACCCGCTGTGGTGATCGGAAACCACATGGATCTCGCGTCCATCGCGGGAAAACACCGGGTTCCTTTCGTCCAGGTCAATTGGGAGAACCGTGCCCAGGCTGAAGGTCAGGTGCTCCAGCTCCTTGAGGAATACAGCGTGGATTTCGTCATCCTGGCGCGTTTCATGAAGATTCTCTCCCCGAACTTCGTGTGGCGCTACCGGAACAAGATCATCAACATTCATCCGTCGCTTCTCCCAAGTTTTCCGGGGCCCCAGGCTTATCGTCAGGCTTATGAACGCGGAGTGAAGATCGTCGGTGTGACTGCACATTTTGTCACCATGCACCTCGACGAAGGGCCCATCATCGCCCAGGGAGCCTTTCCGGTCCGGCCGGGAATGTCCCTCAAACAGATCATGGAACGGGGTCAACGCGAGGAGGCCAAAACACTCGTCCGTGGAGTCCAGTCGTACCTCCGTAATCGACTCGATGTCCATTGGGGAATTGTCCGGGAGGTCTGAATGGAGAGTGCCAGGAAGCCGGCGCCATCTGTCAGCAAAGACGCAGTTCCCACATTGGAAAGGCTTCTCGAGGTTGAAACCTCGAACAC
>VHDG01000513.1 GCA_016871475.1 Verrucomicrobiota bacterium | reverse complement strand
TCTGGAGCCGTCCAGAAGGAATTGTTGGCGGCTCCAACCCAGGTCCGCGTGAGAGCACTCAATGAAGCGCTGCTCAATTGCAGACCCGTCGCCACGAGAACACCCAGTCGAACAAGCCGACTGGCCAGAGAAAAATTCAAGGTCAAATACATCACACAACGCCTTGTTAAAGACTCCAAGGCCTAATTATTCATCGGCCAGCTTTGCAATCTTCATCAGAAGATTCTAAAGAATTCAGGATCAGCAGCGCACTCGGCAAAAACGACCCACCTTGAATCTCAATCGATTCAAGCCAACCAGCAGGCAGGGAAACGGAAACAGGAGGGTTCTCAAACGGGTGCCAACGATGCCTGAAACACTCTGGCCCGCCTTTCTCAAACTCGTTCGCGCATGGATCCGGCCCAAGCCGTCTTCGTCCAATGTTCAGAGTGTGATGAGGTCAGAAATCCGGGCTGGGTATGCCTCGTACAGGAAAACAGGCGCGCGGCATGGAACAAGCCGGCCAGGCGTCACCCGATTAGAACTTCAAGATTCCTGAAGCCTCGGTGGCCAAAGCCAGGCCTGCGCTGGGGAACAAGCCGAAGTACAGCATGCCGACCATGCAGGCCGCCAAGGCGATCCGCATCGGAGTGGGACACACCGGCCCGGGGGAACTTTCGTCGGCATCCGACCAATAGATCGCCCGGACGACACCGAAGTAATAGTACAGAGAAATGACGACACCGATCGCGGCGACGGCGACCAGCCAGTAATGCGCGGCACCGTTCTCGAGAACTGACTTGATCAGGAGGAATTTCCCGAAGAAACCTGCCAGGGGCGGCACCCCGGCCAACGACACCATCGAAAGAGCGAGCGCCGCGGCCAGGAAAGGAGACTTTCTACCCAATCCGGCAACCGCGCTGATGTCATCGCTCTCAAGGTGGCGCGTAACGATTGAAATCGTCATGAAAGCCGCCAGCACCGTGAAGAGGTAGCCGGTGAGATAATAGATGACGGCCGCGGACCCCGCCTGGCTGATGGCGGCGATCCCCAGCAGCATGAACCCACCGTTGGCGATGCTGGAGTAGCCCATCAGTCGCTTCAGACTGCGTTGCGGGATGGCGCAAAGGCTTCCGTAGAGAATCGTGATCGCAGCCATTCCTGCCAGAGCCCCCGACCACTGCCCCACCAGACCTGCGGGCAATCCCCCGAACAGAAGCCGCAAAAGGAGGGCGAAACCAGCCGCCTTCGAACCCACGGCAAGGAACGCGGTCGCAGGCGCAGGAGAACCCTGGTAGACATCCGGAGCCCAGACATGCAGGGGAAACGCCGCAATCTTGAACGCGAGTCCACTGATGACCAGCATCAGACCCACCAGGAAGAGCTTGCTGTTGGCGTGGGCGGAAGCTTTGGCAGCCAGATCCCCAAACTGCATCGCACCCGTGACACCGAAAACCAGGGCAATCCCATAAACCATCAGGGCGGAAGAAAGGGCTCCCAGGATCAGATACTTGATCCCCGCCTCGAGCGATGTGGTCTTGCTCCGCAGGAAACTCGTCAGGATGTAGAACACCACCGTGATCAGCTCGATGGACACGAAAAGCATGATGAAATTGTTCGCGGAGGCGGCGAACATCATCCCCGCAAGCGCCAGAAGGCACAGGCTGTAGAACTCCCCGATGCCCGCCGCGATCCCATCCGCAAAGTCCACGGCCATGATGAGCACCGCGATCCCGGCGACCAGGAAGAACCGCTTGAAGTACAGCGCCAGGGGATCCATCACATACGCACCCAGGAACGCTTCCTGGGGAGTGGAGGCATCGATTCGAAGACTCCAAAGCAGCACCCCGCCCAGGGCTGCAGCGCCGATGTAACCCAGCTGGCGTTTCTTCTCCGGATCCGTCCAAAGATCGAGCAACAACAACACCAGGCCGGTGACGATCACCGCGAATTCTAGGCTGAGCAATGATGCGTTCATTTCAGGGAGCAGCGACGGGCTGGGAGTTGGCCATTAGATGAGAAGCGGGTTCCAGGGATGGGGCCCGGGCCGTTTTGACGGAAGCAGCCTGCACAAGACGGGCGGCCTCCGGTTCTACCAGGGATGTGAGCAGACCTGGTCGCACCCCAAAAACGAGCAAGCACGCCAACAGGATCACGAAAGGCAGCTTTGCTGCCTGAGCCACGTCAGCATACCCCGAGGCGGTTGCGGGCAGGGGTCCATGCAGAACGCTGCGAATTGCCCGCAACATGTAAACCCCGCCGATCACCAGCGCCCCCCATGCCGCACAGACTGTGATCCATGCCGGCGCGAACTGACTCTTCCAGGCGCCAAACAGCACCATCAGCTCGCCCGCGAAATTGGCGAACCCAGGAACCCCGCACCCCGCCAGCATCGCCATTGCGAGGCAGGTTCCGACAAAGGGCATCCGCTGAAGCAAGCCCCCCAGCTTATCCATTTCGAGCGTGCCCGCCTGCTGCCGAAGCCATCCGGTGAGGGCGTAGGAGAGTGCGGCGAGAAACCCATGAGCCACCATCACCAGCACCGCGCCGGTCAGACCTGCCACCGTGAAACTGGCGATCCCAAGGAAACAGAAACCCATGTGTGCGACGCTCGAGTTTCCAATGAGAAGGTTGAGGTCCCGCTGCCTCATCGCCACCCACCCGCAATACAGGAGATTCCCCAGACAAAGCAGCGCCAGAATCGGCAACCACTTCTGAGCCCCCAAGGGCAGCATGGGCAACGCCACTTTGAGCAATCCATACAGCCCAAACTTCTTCAGCACCCCCGCATGCAGCATCGCGTTGGATGCCGGCGCCGAGGCATATCCAAGCGGTGCCCACGTATGAAAAGGCCAGAGCGACACCAAGACCCCAAACCCGAAGAGCAGAAGTCCGAAGATCAGTATCTGGTCGGAAGCGGGTAGCGGATTTGCCTGAAAAAATGCCGTCATCGCCCCGATGTCAAACGTCCTCGCGCCGGCTGGCATCTTGACGTAGAGCAAAATCAGTCCGGCCAAAGCAACCAGGGCACCAGCCGTGAGATACAGGGTGATCTGAAAGGCCGCGTAAGCCTTGTCCATGCCCGTCCCCCAAACTCCGATCATGATGAAGGTGGGGACGAGGGCGAGCTCGTGGAAGAAGTAAAACCAGAACAGGTCCTGGGAAGCGAAAGCGCCGAGGATGCCCGCTGTCATCAGCAACAGAAGCGCATAGAACTCCTTGTGAAGCTTCTCGATCCCCCAGCTGGCCATCGACGCGGCGTAAGCGACAATCGACCCCATCAACAGCAGTCCGATGTTCAACCCGTCCGCTCCGAGATGGAGGTAGAGTCCCAGCGAAGCCACCCAGGGTATCTTCACCAGATAGTTCATACCGTCGGCCGGGTTGAACTGAACAAACGCCAGCACCCCCACCCCGGCAGTCATGGCTCCCGCAAGAACAGCGATCATCCGGGGAAGATCGCGATGAGCACGAGGCGTGAGCATCACCGCAACCGCGGCAAGCAGGGGGATTAGTAGAAGTGCGATCAGCATGGCTCAATGTGCTTGGGAGATTCGGGAGACCGCAAAATAAAGCAGCCCTGCGACACCCACGACCAACATGAAGGCATAGGTTTGAATGTTCCCGGTCTGAAAAAGTCGAAGCAGCCGCCCGGTAAGCTCCACCCCCCCGTGAAGCCCCCGAACGCAGAGGCCCGCGATGATCCATCGGTCAGCCCCCCCGGCGATTGCCGCCAGGAAGTCGTGGGTGATCTTCACCAGGAAATCGTAGAGCTCGTCAAAATAGAATCGCCCACGCATCCAGGAGGAAAACGCCCCCAGCTTGTCGGGCAGCGGATCACGCACCCCGCC
>VHDG01000512.1 GCA_016871475.1 Verrucomicrobiota bacterium | reverse complement strand
CTCAACAGCGGCCTCTCACTTTGACCAATTGCGTTGACTTCGGCTTCCGGCTGCGCCGAAGCCAGATTCGTTACTTTGAAGTCAATGTGCCGATGGAGGCGCGTCAAGCCGTGGTCCAGGTCGTCAGCGGATCTCCAGGACATTCCTTTATCTTCGGTTTTAATTCGAAGCAGCTGCCAGACCTCGACACGGACGTGTTCACTGCTCCTCTGTTGCTGAATGTAGGACCGGCAGGACCTACCAGTGTCCCTCCGGGATCCAAGTTCTTCCTCGCCGTACAAACGGACTTCTCTCCGGACCCGCACGATCTTGTCATCCGTGTCGATTTCGAGCTTCCGATGACCCGTCTTATCAACGGGGTTCCGTTCGTTCCTGCATTCGGCGTGAACCAGGCGGGTGTGAACAACTTCTTCCAGATGACTCCCGCTCTGCTCAACCAGACCAACATCCTCTACCCGGGTACGAACATCCATTGGTACAAGTACACAGTTGCTCCTTCACCCACCCTGCACTCGGTTGTCTTCCGGCTGCACTCGACCAACAGTGAGCTCCAAATGGTGGCGCGCAGAAGCCTGCCCGAGGTGGCCTACCTGCCGACACCCACCTTGTTTGATTATCACAGCATCAACTACGATCTGACTAACGATGTCATTATCGTCACGTCGAACTCCTTCCCTGTTCCCATCACGGCCATTCCCTGGGTGATCGGCGTTTACAACGCGGGGACGAACTCAGCTGCTTATCACCTCACAGGCACACGCTGGACCAACCGGCCGCCGGTCGCGATCCCGCTGCCGGCCTTCACGATCAACACGAACTGGATCAATATTACCAACGAGGTTGGATTCTCCATTGACCCTGGCGAGTCTCTCAACACCTTCTACCGGTTCCAGAGCGACTCAACCAACCGGACCGTGTTGTTCGAACTCCTGAGTCTCACAGGTGATGCCGATCTCCGTGTTCGTCGGAATGATCTGCCCTCACCCAGCTTGTTCGACTTGAGCGATTTCCAGATCGGAACCAACTCCGAACACGTCGCCGTCAACACCAACGTCTTCCTGCCAACGTTCGGCGCTCCCACGAACTGGTATCTCAACGTGCTGAACGCAAGCTCAACCACGGTCACGGGTATCCTCCGTGTGGCTACTGCGTCCGGCACAAATATCATCGTCAGCGGTCTGCCGCTCGAACTTGAACCAGTTGGGATATCTGCCAGTGACGGACTTATCATCACCTGGCGATCCATCCCGGGACAGGTCTATGAAGTCCGGACTTCAAGCAATGCGCTCGGACCGTTTAATACTCTCGCCGCAACCGTCCTGGCCACGTCTTCCATCTCGCAATGGACCGATCCTAACCCGCCCATCCCTCCGCAAACCCGGTTCTATAAAGTCTTTCAAATAGGTCCCCCTTGAGCTCAAGACATCATCCCGTCGGTATCCGGGATGATGGAGCCTTTCCGCGATGTCTGAAGAGATCTTTGACGTGGTCAACGAACGCGACGAGGTGGTCGCCTCCAGCCCAAGAAGCGAGGTGCATCGGCTTGGTCTCCTGCACCGGGCCGTGCATGTGTTGGTTTTCAATTCGCGCGGACATCTCTTCCTTCAGAAGCGCTCCATGTTGAAGGACAGCTGCCCGGGTCTCTGGGACTCCTCTGCCTCCGGACACCTGGACCGTGGGGAGGATTATGATGCCTGCGCCGTTCGCGAACTGAGGGAAGAGATTGGTCTGACGATCCCATCGCCGCCGCGAAGGTTGTTCAAAATCGACGCCTGTCCGGAAACAGGCAACGAGTTCGTTTGGATTTACGAATGCACAGCTGAGGGTCCCTTTGAGCTTCATCCCGAGGAAATCGAGCGGGGGGAATGGTTCAGCAAGGACGCTGTAACCCGCTGGATCCAGGAGAAGCCGGAAGACTTCGCCGGAGCCTTCCCGCTCCTGTGGAGCCGCTGGCTTCAGCCCGGAAACCGGAGTTGAGCGTCGTTGGGTAGGGAATCAGGAATCAGGTGGACTCACGGCGCAGCGATTCCAGCGGGGGCTCTTCAGCAGCACTCCGGCTTCCCAGCCAGCCTGCCACCAAGGTCAGCGCCGTCACAATGATCAGGGGCGGAGCCAATGCGGCCAACTCGGTGCTGAACTGCGTTTTGAAGACATGGCGCGCCAACGCCCATGACGCCACAACCGCCAAAGCACATCCTGCACCCGCCGACAGAAGTCCAAGACTCGCATACTCCGCCATTAGAATTCCCCGGATCTGTGCTCTCGATGCTCCCAGTGTTCTCAGGAGAGCGCTCTCCCTCATCCGTTGATGTCTTCCAGACAGGATCGCCCCCGCCAGAACCAGCAAGCCGGTACCCACGGTAAACAACGCCATGAAACGAATCGCCGATGCGGCTTTGTCGATGATCGCGTTGAGAGTGTTCAGCACCAGTGTCAGATCAATCGCGGAAACGTTGGGGAACTTCTGGACAACGGATCGCTGCAACGTCGCGCTTTGTGCAGCCGAAGAAGTCCGCGTCACGAACACATGGAAGGCCGGCGCTCCTTCAAGAGATCCCGGCGGAAATACCACGAAGAAGTTTGGCTGAACTCGTCTCCACTCCACTTTTCTCAAGCTCGCCACGCGGGCTTTCAACTCAACGCCTTGAAGATCGAAGCTCAGCTTGTCACCCAGCCGAAGCCCGAGATCCCGTGCAATGCCCTCCTCAAGCGAGACGGGGATGGGGTCCTGGTCGGGGTTGTAGGGTGGATGCCATTTGCCGGATGTGACCTTCTCGGAAGGTGATGGCTCGGATCGCCATGTGCATCGATACTCGCGCCGCAAGGCCCACTTGGCCACCTGCCGGTTCGTGTCGGAAAGCATCTGTTCAATGGTTTTCCCTCTTAACGATTCGAGCCTGAGGGTCACGATCGCGGATTGATCCAGCACCCGTACGCCTTGGGCAGCGAGCAGGCTTTCCACGCCCTCTCTTTGATCAGGCTGGATGTCGAACAGCAGGGTGTTGGGGCGATCGGAGGGTCCTTCCTGGACCAACTGAGCGATCAGAACCTTCTGGGTGAGGTGAAGCGTTACCAGAACGAAGGTTCCAAGGCCTAGCGACAACACGAGCAGGGCGGTGCGGTTGTTGGGTCGGTGAAGATTGGCGAGTCCCTGGCGCCAGGCATAAGGCAGCCAGCTTGGCGCAAAGCGCCGAGCCGCCTTTACACACAGGGAGGCAAGGAATGTCAGAAAGGCAAAGGCTCCGAATAGTCCCAACGCGTAGGAAAGCCCGTGCACCCACTTGTCCGTGTGTCGGATTGCAAAAGATGCCGACATGCCGACGAGCGCCAGGACAACCAGCGTCTCTGCCCACGGGAATCGTCGGACTGCCATCCCTCCCAACGAAACCCGGAGAGCGGCCCATGGGGACATTCTTCTGATCGCGAGCAGCGGCAACAGCGCGAAGAGCATGCAGAAGGACAGGGCCAGAGCGAATCCCTCTGCGACGCCTTTGATCCCGACAGTGAACGGGATGCGGACGGGGAGCAGACTGCCAATGAAGTGGGGGAGTGCCCATTGAGCCAACAGACCCAGGAAGGCTCCGAGTGTGGAGGCCAGGAGTCCGAGTGCCAGTGCCTGGGCGAGATAAATGCCGAAGGTTCTGCTCTCACCCAGTCCGATGCATCGCAACAAGGCGGCGTTGGGCAGCTTCTCCCTCACATGGGAGTGGATTGCACTTCCAACACCCACGCCTCCCAGGAACAGAGCCACGAAACCCGCCAGACTCAGAAAACTCGCAAGATTCTCCAGAGAGTTTCCCAGATCCTCCTTCCGCTTTTCAGCCGTGGTGTGTC
>VHDG01000511.1 GCA_016871475.1 Verrucomicrobiota bacterium | reverse complement strand
AGCGGCGGGTGCCGGAGCCGATGCCACGGGTGCTGGAGGAATCGGGATGAGACCTGGGGCCGGAGGGGTCACGGGTTGAAGGAGGATTCCTTGTGCGTTGTAGAGGTTTGTTGCGATCACGAGGTTTGTCGTGATCACCGTGTTCGTGACGACCACATGGTTCGTTCGAAAGACTTTGTTGGTGACCACCTGCATGAAGGCGGGCCGTGTATCCAGTGACGCGGCGGGGGCTTGGGCAAACCCCAGACCGGCGGACCCCGCCAGCCACACCACAATCACACGCATGGTGGATGTCGTCCCGTTGCTACCCGCTAAAAAGCTCAGTTTCATCAAAGGGCAATAGCATCCCGCCTGCTCGAGGCTCAAGATGAAAGGGGTCGCCGGTGGCGGGCTGCTCCGGTTCGCAGGGTTAGAAGCCCAGCAGGCCGAGCCCGAGACCCTTGGCAAAGAGAGTCTCCTGAAAAACCATGTAGGAAAAGATATGAGAGGCAACCATGCACACGGACGAGATGACGGCGGCTGTGACGTAGAGACCGAAGGCCTTGGCTGGGTCAGGCTTGAAGAAATTTGGGATGCAGGTGTAGAGAACCGAGAACAGGCTGATGACCACGAAACCACAAACCACCCATGTATTGAGAAAATCCCAGGCATCCAGGAGTCGCACCAGAAAAGCAGCGGACAACGAGTAAGCCATCGCTGAGAAACAAATCCCAAAAGTGGTCCGGATAGCAATGCCCTGGGTGATGTTGCGAATCATCATGGCGGAGCACAGGAGCCCGATCAGGCCCATGACGAATTGGGTTGTGCCATAGCGCATGGCGACTTCAGCGGAGACCTGTTGCAGACGCTGTACGACGGAATTATGGACACCGTACCTGTGCAGCATCCAGGATTCCAGGGTGGCACAGACCAGCAGGACAGGCAGAAATGTGAAAAGAAACACCGCCCAGGCAGGGCGATTGGCGGTGGCCAAGCGTTTCCAGACGGGGCCAGGGTTCAGCAATAGCAAAAAAGCGTTGATCATCCGTAGCCGAGTTATCGGCGGAAACCCCTCTTCGTAAAAGCTAAAACCCACAAGGGAACAGACGGAGCAACAGTTCGGATGCGAATGAATCCTTATCCTTGATGAGAAGCTCGAGGAGATGCTTTACTCCGCGCCGATGAAAGTGACCAGTATCTGGGACGTGCTCACCAAGTGCGTCTTGTTCCTGCTGTTTATCGCAGCAGGGGTGGCTATTTTCTTCACCTACCTGCCGCTGATTCAACAAAACCAGCAAATGCGCAGGGACATTATTTCGTTGGAGAGCGAGATCAGGGCTGAGGAACGCCACAAGAAGAGCCTTAAGGCACAGGCAGATGCCATTCTCTACGACCCTCGCACCGTGGAGCGACTGGCGCGCGAGCGTTTGGGTTACGCGAGATCGAACGAAACGGTCTTTTACTTCGAATCCACCCGCACGCCTTGAACCCAGGCGCGAGGCACCTCGAAGCGGCACGCCCCGGCAGAACGACCCAGCCCGCGTCGTTAGCAGCCTCTGGACAAGTGAGCCACAGAATGTTCTTAAAACTGCGTTCATGAACCCGGCCGCTTCCAAACACAAACTCCGCAGCCTCATGGCTCGTCCCGGACTGATTCGCACTCTGGCACCCCATGATGTTTTCACGGCCATGATCATGGAGCAGGCCGGATTGGAGTGCCTTTTCCTCGGGGGCTTCGGTGTCAGCGCCTCCATGCTCGGCGTCCCGGATCTGAACCTCATCACCGTTTCAGAAATGGCGGACGCCATCCGGCGTCTCACCTCCAGACTTTCCATACCTGTCATCGCAGACGGCGACACCGGACATGGCGACGCACATAACATCCGGCGCACCGTCGAACTGTTTGAAAGCGCAGGGGCTGCCGGAATATTGATCGAGGATCAGGTGATGCCAAAGCGATGCGGTCACTTCGCCAGCAAGAAAGTGACTTCAAGCGAGGAGTTCGTTCGGCGTATCCGAACCGCCGTGGAGAGTCGGTGCGATCCCGATTTCCTGGTTTTTGCCAGAACCGATGCATTGGCATCGCATGGAGTTGAGGAAGCAATTCGACGAGTGAACCTGGCTGCGGATGTGGGTGCGGAGGCAGGATTTGTGGAAGCTCCACGCACCCTGGAGGAACTGGCGACGATCCCGCGAAGGTTAAAAGTGCCTTCGCTGGCGAATATGCTCACAGGAGGGACCACACCCATCGTCAGCACCTCCCGGTTGGAGGAACTGGGTTACAAGTTCGCCGTTGCTCCGGTCGAGTCCCTGATGGTGACAGCCGGAGCGATACAAAGCCTGTGCAAAGCCTGGCTCAACGAGGGACGTGTCGATCACCTCGCCGCGCAAGCGATGCCCTTCGCAAATCTAAAACAAGCTCTCAACGTCGAACACTGGCTGGGAACAGACCCAACGAGCGAGTCTGGTGCTGATGACAACCGGCAATGAGTGGGGGAAAGCCTGGCAGGACGAACCATCAATGCGATGTCCGGCCTTCGGGGCGTTCAAGGAATCGTCCGAAGCCGGACCATTCCGTGCGTCCGTCGAGGGAGCAAATCATAATCTGGCTGCCACGTTCGGTAGCCTGAGAACGGAATAGTAATCCTGTCCACGGTTCTCCATGCACCCGTCTCTTCTCGCACCTCAACCCAGTAGTCGTTACCGGGACGCCCAAAAAAGGTAGCACCAAATCCATTCGCTTTAGACCAGGTTGGCTGGAGCACTTGCGGAATCGGTTGACCCAGGATCACCCACTGACTTGAGGCGTTGGTACGGCTGCCGTCACTGATGACCTGAACACCACCGCCAATCTGCTGCGGAGGGTCAAACAGGAGACTCTCCGGGACCGGAAGAGAGAGCTCGGCCAGGTGTTCATGGGCCGGCTCGCCACGCCGACCACTCCAGCTGAACAGCCTGAAAGAACCACCTGATGCCACAGGGCCTGCGATGATCATCAGTCCCGTCCCAAAGGTCTCCAGACCACGGATACCCCGGCCATTGAGGTCCAGCTCAATGGGATCCCCGAAGATGGCAGGACCGGGGGCTGGGTTCCCGATGACCAGCTGGGGTAGATTGAGGACCGGAACAACCAGAGCGAGCGTCCTTCCGCTGCCGGGAATCAAAGGAGCACGAAACCCGAGGTATGCGACTGTGCCGTCAGCTGAGAACGCCAGCCCCTCCAGGTTGAATCCATCCAGTGTGGGGGCCTCCGGTGGCAAACCTGGTCGTGCAGATTGCTCAAAGCCGTAGTAAGCCGCTCCCTTTCGGTGCAGGTTGCCGCTGTCCCAGGACACAAGGTCAGACAGCAGGTTATCGTAGCGACCGACGTAGTGCAGCGTGCTCTGTCTGCCAGCCCCAGTGATATCCGTGGCAAATAATCGACGTCTATTCCGGCGGATCTCCCCCAGCGGAGTGCAATTGCTGCAGTTGCTGTGGCTCCCCAGCCAATACACACGACTGCCGAGTTGAGCAGCTGCTTCTATGTCTACTTCCCGAAAGCGCCCCATTGCACCCAGCTCCCTCAGCCCCAGCTCCTGACTGAAATCACGCACATAATCAGCCACGCCGCTTCTCCATCGATGATAGATCCGGAGCTCCTGTGTTTCATCGTCGCCGATCACCATGTAGTCAGCATCCACGAGAGCGACCGCTGACGCATTGCCGCCCCCGAGATGAGTGGCGGCGACCGCCACGTTCAGGCCCCACAATGCAGGGCTGGCGATCAGAAACCCCAGGACGACGCAGCGCTTCATTTCGTTGGCTGAACTCATTCCCAGATGAGCTTGATTCTCCGAGCTATTCGAGTGTCCGGAGTCTG
>VHDG01000510.1 GCA_016871475.1 Verrucomicrobiota bacterium | reverse complement strand
GCAGGCGGTCATACAGGCCAGGCATCCAAGACAGAAATAGATCTCCTCCGCGAACGCACGGCCAGGTTCCAACCGGTCATCCGCGACGGCCCGCATCAGCGCGATGCGTCCCCGCGGACTGTTTCGCTCCAGCTTGGTTGCATCATAGGTGGGGCAGGTAGGCAGGCACATTCCACAGTGCATGCATTGCTGCACCACTGAATAGTCGAGGCCCTTGAGGTGGGATGTATCGGGCTTCATGTGGAGGACTCGTCCTCGCCCGTTGAGCCGTCGGGGGGATTGTTCTGGTTGAGCAGGCGTGCGAGCCGGATCAGAAGGATTCCAATGCCGCCGATGACTAGAAAGGCCAGCGTGACCCCTTGGAGGACCTCGAGCAGGGCGGATCGTCGCACGTCCTTGATCGCGTAAAAATAAGACGCAAGCATTCCGCCAAAGAGCGCGCCCATCAGCCCCAGGAACCAGCGACGCTGTCGGCGGTGATCATCCGCGTTTAATGAGTGGGAACTTGCCGAAAGCTCGACCGCTCGGTTCCAGATAACAACTGCGACCAGGGCTCCCAGCACAGCGCACAACAGGGAACCGAATCCGAATTCAAACCGAAGTTCGGGGTTTACCTGCTTCAACGAGTAAAGAAAGCCCGCCATCACGCCGCATCCGAAGGCGCTGCAGACTTTTGCCACCTGATGGAATCCGCTGGAGGTATCGTGGATACTCATGGCTTCAAGATGGGATCGGATCAAAAATTTTGCCCGGGTTCAGCAGGTACAATGGATCCAGGGCTTTCTTGAGCTCCCGCATGACGCGCATCTGTGCGTCCCCGGCAAATTCGGGCAGGAAGCTCTTCTTCGCCAGGCCGATTCCGTGTTCTCCCGTGATGGTCCCGCCCAATCGGATGGCTTCCTGGAAGATCTCCGTGAAGGCGAGCTCCACCCGGTGCATTTCCTCCTTGTTGCGTTCGTCGGTCAGAAATGTGGGATGCAGGTTTCCATCGCCCATGTGCCCGAACGTTCCGATGCGCAGCTTGTGCTTTCGGGCGACGGTGTCCACGAAGCGGATCATCGTGGCCAGTTCGCTCCGGGGCACCGTGGCATCCTCCAGGATCGTGGTGGGTGCCACACGCGCCAACGCACTGAACGCGCTTCGTCGCGCTGCTGCCAGGCTGGCAGCCTCCGCTTCGTCCCGCGCTACCCGCACCTGCATGCAGCCGTTCCTCCGCGCGAGCTCCTCCATCTTTGCCGCCTCCTCCCCCACCACCGCCGGATGACCGTCGGTCTCCATCAAAAGCAGGGCCTCACAGTCCAGGGGCAACCCCACCTTCGCGTAGTCCTCAACGCAGTGAATCGTGGTCCGATCCAAAAACTCCAGAGTGCACGGGATGATTCGCGCGGCAATGATGTCACTCACCGTCTGCGCGGCCTGATCCATCGCATTGAACGTCGCCATCATGGTCTTCTTGGCAACCGGCTTGGGGATCAGACGGAGCAGGATCTTCGTCGCGATTCCCAAAGTGCCCTCGCTGCCAATAAAGAGGTCGCGAAGGCTGTATCCCGCCACATCCTTGACGCATTTGTTCCCCGTCCAGAGAACTTCTCCGTCAGGCAGCACCATCTCCAAGCCCATGACGTAGTTTCGGGTGATGCCGTATTTCAGGCCTCTCAGGCCACCTGAGTTCTCTGCGACATTTCCCCCGATGGTGCTGATCTTCATGGACCCAGGATCGGGCGGATAGAAAAGCCCCTGGGACGCGGCTGCCTCGGCGATCTGGATCGTGGTCGCACCCGGTTCTGTCAACAGGGTGAGGTTTGCACCATCCACTTCCAGGATTCGATCCATTCGCACCGTGCAGAGGACGACACATCCGGGGCAGGGGATGCTGCCTCCGCTCAGGCCCGTGCCGGAGCCTCGGGTGACGATCGGCACCCGGAAACTGTTAGCCCATTTCAAGATCGACTGAACTTCCGCGGTCGACTTGGGGAAGGCGACAGCAGAAGGCAGTTGATGGAGAGCGGCGGTGCCGTCGAAGGAGTAGGCGATGAGATCTTCACGGGAGTCGAGCACGGCATCCGCCGGCAGGCGCGATCGCAACGCGGACAACGCCTCGGAGGTGAGTGAGGTTGCGGTATTCATCCTGAGATGGCCTTGTCCTTGAGATCGGCTCGGACCTCTTTGTAACTGGTCTCGTAGCTGCTGACCGAGGGATCAGGTGTGGTTCCACGCGCTTTGACCGCAGCTTCATAGAGGCTGGGCCACCAGTTCCAATGCTGGGTGAGGCCGTCAGCGCGGTACTTATCCCAATCGATCAGAGCTTTCGACCAGTTGCGGTCTCCGCACTCGATGGCTTCCTGTGGGCTCTTGAACCTGGAGACGTACCAATCGCGTCCGATTTTTGCATGGAGCACCTCATCCGCCCAATCGTAGTCCTGGATCATGGCGGTGAAGGGGCTTCCGGATTTCAGTCCCACCTCCCATTCGTACCGTTTGCCGGTTTTCGGCATGAGGCCCTGCTCGATGAAGTAGAGCACGGAGTGTCTTTCGTCCGCGCTGAGCTGGGTGTTCAGCGCAAGCGACCATGTGAAGTTCACCCGAACGTGGTCAGGCCAGTTAACACCCGCCTGGATGAACCCCACCTCGCCCATCATCGCGTGTCGGGCTTCATCCCAAAGCTGGCGGGTCATGTCGGCGTAATAGCCCCACGGCTGGTCGGGAGTCTCTGCCAGGATGCTCGCCATCATCTCAGGGACATCGATCTCCCTGAGCCGCTTGTAATACATCATCAGTGCCTTGTCCTCGGGCTTGCGGGATTCGTCGTAGAGGAAGACCTCGGCGTGCACACCCATGTTGTAGGGATCAGGGAATCGGTGGTCGCGTCGGGGGCTTCCGTCGTAGCGATAGGGGGTGAGGGAATGGAGCGGAGCGGGGAGGGGCAATTTTTTTTCGAAGAGCCCGTCGATTCCTCCTGCGGCATCCAGGCACCCTTCAAGCACCTTCAGCCATGGGGCGAGCGGCGTGGGCTCCTTCTGGGAAGCCAGGCTGTGGATGGCTTGGCTGCCGTAGTCTTGCATCTCCCTGAGTTCGGACAGGGCATGTCGCAGGACGCGCAGGGAAGGATGGTCCACGAGGGGATTGGTATCCTGAAGATGACGTTCGATTGCGGAGACGATTGCCGGGACAGCGACCTGGTAGAGTCCGGTGATCAGAGCTTGTGTGGAGGGGGCGGCCAGGATCTCGTTAAAGAGAAGTTCGAGGGCGGGATCGGGGACGGCCTCGAGGCCGAGGGGGGGCTCGCGCATTTCGCCCACTCGCTTTCGCAAGGCCGAGACGTGGTCGGCGCAGAGGTGCGAATGGAGACTGAAGGCCATCTTGAGTTCGTAGATGGGTTCGGAGGTCAGTCGCCAGATAAAGATCTGATGGAGGCGTTTGAGAGCGTAGTGGAGCCGTTTGAGTCGGAGTACACAATGCTCGACCGACAACCCCGGCCGGGCTGCTTCAGCGAAGGAGCAGATACCGGCGATGGGCGGCAATCCCAGATGGGATCGGTAGTCTTCCAGTTTCATGGCGGGCGTCTGCGTACCACAACCCACCGGGATTCGCGAGCGAGAAGGTTGTCCGCGGCGTCCGTCTCTTCTCCTCTCCCATCGATATCGTAATCGCAATCGAAGACGGGAGCGTCCCCAGCCAGAGTCAGCAGCCACAAACCACGAGCTCCCACTGTCCGGTCTACAGAGCCGAAGCGGGCATAGCCCGTGCACCGCTAGAGGGAGCGACAACGAACCTGGGAGCAGGCTTGGCGTGGGTCGCTTTGAGGTCGGACGCGCGGCTCGTTGTCCACACTTGAGGGTGT
>VHDG01000509.1 GCA_016871475.1 Verrucomicrobiota bacterium | reverse complement strand
CCAGGGGGGGGGGCTAAATGGTAAAATGCTCTTGAATCATCCGATGATTCCCCTAGTTTCTACCTCGCCGGAGCCCCGCGTGTGCGGGTGCTCACATCGGCTGAGAAAAAACCGTTAATTCGTAACCTAACCTTTAACCCTCCGTTGCCACCGCAACGATCGGTTCGTTAGGCAATGGAGTCTTCTCAGAGCTTCACCTCTGGCAGACCTCCTGTTCGTAAGTCCCATTAATTCTATGTTGACCATGGAAGAAGCCCTGAAGCAGCACACTCTCCGTTTCGCTGCCGGGGAAATCGTCAAAGGCACCATCATCGAAGTCCGTAGCAAAGAAGTCCTCGTGGACATCGGCTACAAGAGCGAAGGCGTCATCTCAGGCAATGAGTTCGATGACATCAAGACCGTGAAGGTCGGTGATCAGATCGACGTTCTGATCGAGAAGCTCGAGGACAAGGAAGGCTCCGTCGTCCTTTCCAAGGAGAAAGCCGAGTTCAAACGCAACTGGGAGAAGATCCTGAACATTTGCAACGAAGGCGGCACTGTTGCCGGCAAGGTTAAGTCCGTCGTCAAAGGCGGCCTCGTCGTCAATATCGGCGTGGAAGCTTTTCTTCCCGCTTCCCAGGTGGATGTCATTCCTCCGAAGAACCTCGCGGGTTTCGTTGGTAACACCTACGACTTCAAGGTCGTTAAGATTAATCAGGAACGTCAGAACATCGTTCTGTCGCGTCGCGAGCTCATCGAGCAGGAACGCACCGAGCGACGATCGAAGCTGCTTTCAGACATGGTGCCCGGCGATATCCGCAAAGGCACGGTCAAGAACATCACCGACTTCGGAGCTTTCATCGATCTCAACGGTCTCGACGGCCTCCTGCACATCACCGACATGTCCTGGGGTCGAATCGCACATCCTTCCGAGATTCTGAAAGTGGGTCAGGAACTCGATGTCGTGGTCCTGGACATCAACAAGGAGAAGGAGCGAGTGAGCCTGGGCTTGAAGCAGAAGCTCGCCAATCCCTGGGACAACATCGAGAGCAAGTATCAGGTCGGCCAGAAGGTGTCCGGCAAAGTGGTCAATCTCGTGCCCTACGGAGCTTTCATCGAGCTCGAGCCTGGTGTGGAAGGTCTCGTGCATGTCACGGAGCTCTCCTGGACCAAGCGTATCGCCAAGCCGGCTGACGTGCTCAAGGCCGAGCAGGTGCTGGAAGCCGTCGTGTTGGGGATTAATCGCGAGGAACAAAAAATCTCCCTGGGTATCCGCCAGCTCGAGACCAATCCTTGGGATCGCGCCATGGAGAAGTATCCCCCTGGCACGAAGGTCAAGGGCAAGATCCGGAACCTCACCAGCTATGGAGCTTTCATCGAGCTCGAGGAAGGTCTGGATGGCATGATCCATGTCTCCGACATCTCATGGACCCGCAAGATCAATCATCCTTCCGAAGTTTTGAAGAAGGGCGAGGACGTCGAGGCTGTGGTGCTCGAGATCGACAAGACCAACCAGCGCATCGCGGTTGGCATGAAGCAGCTGGGCGAAGATCCCTGGAGCAACATCGACAAGTTCTACAAGGTTGGCGATCTCGTCTCCGGGAAGGTCTCGAAGCTCGCCAGCTTCGGTGCGTTCATCGGATTGCAGCATGATATCGATGGCTTGGTGCACATCAGCCAGGTCAGCGAGGATCGTGTTGAGAAGATCAAGAACGTGCTCAAGGTCGGTCAGGACGTCACAGCCCGTGTGATCAAGATCGACAAGGCCGAACGCAGGATCGGTCTGTCCATCAAGGCCGCCAACTACACCGCCGAGCAGCTCGAAGCTGAACGTGCGGTGCTGGACGCCTTGCGTCCGGGTGAAGACCTCGTCGCGTTGCAGCACGCCTTCGACGCCGCTCACGAGGCGAAGGACAAGGGCAAGGACGAATAACCGAGCCTGCCCAACAGGCGACTCTTTCGAAGGCCGACCCCCCGGGGTCGGCCTTTTCCTTTCCATCCCCGTTTTGGCTGGGAGCGCTGGCATCCTGCCGGCACCCGTGCAGTGACCTTTCCGACTTTTGCTTTGAAAACAGCGATGGATGGACCACGGAGCACGCGGACGACACGGAAAATGAGGGAACAATCAGACCGGTTTTCTTTCCGTGTGGTTAGTGTTTTCCGTGGTTCTCACTCTTCTGCAGATCTTCTCTGCCGCGACGGAAACCTGAGCGTCGAGGACGAGGGGGCGATTACGATGGGAAGGGGAAGGGGACGTGCTGGGGTTGGGGGGGGCACCCTGAAGGGTGGACAACGAGCTGCGCGTCCGACTTCGAGGCGTGCGGCGAGAGGCTCCCAGGTTTGTTGTCCATCCTTCAGGATGCTCGGGCTTTGCCCGTTTGGCCTCCGTTGATCGGAGAGTGTGAGTTGTGCGGTGGCTACTCAATTCGACTGGGAGCGCTGGCGTCCCGCCGGTATGCGATGAGCGGCAAGAGGCCGGCGGAGACACCATCGCTCCAGGGGTGTTGGGCATCGACGTGATGGGGTTGGGGGCTGCGCACTGTAGGTGGTGGGGCTGAGGATAGTTCATGACTTCGAGTCGGTCTGAGACTACCTTCAATCCATGTTTCCAGCTCGTTGTTCGACGTTAGCCCCAGTATGGGGGGCTTTTCTGGCCTGCTGTCTTCTCCCTGCAATCCCCGCCTCTTCCCAATCGGCCGCCCAATGGGACTTTGATGACTCGCTGAATCCCTCCATCGGGGCAGGAACTCTGAACCTCGGATTCGCCGCGCCCGCCGCTGCTTCGCTTTTCTATTTCACCAATTCCAGCATTCAGGGCATCTCCGCCAAGGTCGGATACATCGGACGTGGAACGTTCCTTCGGGCCTCCCATCAGCTCGGAAAGAATGGGGGTGGAGCCGCGGTCAACCAGTACACGTTGATCATGGATGTGATGTTTCCTGAACGTCCGAGCAATTTCACCGCGTTGCTTCAAACAGGCACCGCTAACTCCACCGACGGCGATTGGTTCATTCGCAAGTCTCCCAACGGGATCGGCGTCAGCGGAATTTACGGAGGCTCCGTTCCCGAGGGCGAGTGGACCCGGCTCGCCCTGGTCGTGGACAATGTCGGTAAACGATATGTCTGCTACGTCAATGGTGAGAAAGCCATGGAGACAGCCACCGGCCTGACGCTCGACGGTCGATTTGCATTGTTCGCAGCGACGCTCTTTTTTGCCGACAATGATCAGGAAAATGGCCCCGTCCTGATCAACAGTCTGCAGCTGCGGAACGAGATGCTCTCTGCTGAGGAGATCGCATCGCTAGGGAGCCCTGAAGCACGAGGACTCCCTTTGCCCGTCCCTGGGAACATCAGCATCACATCACCCGCCCAGGGAAGCGTCCTTGAGGCAGGGCTTTCGACGGTGATTCGGTGGACCACGACCAATCCCGTTGGCTCGCTGCGTGTGGACTGGATGGACGGCAAGTCGCGGAAGGCCGTGCTGGGGACGGTTCCCGCAAGCGTGCGACAACTCGCCTGGACCCTGGATGCCACCGCCGGGGATGGGACCAACTACACGATCCGGCTGACCTCCCTCACGGACACCAACCTGCAGTTCTTTTCCGGAGTCTTTTCCGTCACTGATTCCATTCCTTTAAATCCGCTGTATGGCCAGTCGTTGCAGAAGAACGGGGGGTTTGAAGAAGGCCTGACGAATTGGACGATTCAGGCCGGGACTCCGCAGGTGCTCACCCGAACGCAGGGCAAAGGAACTCCGAGATCGGGGGATCGTTTTCTGCATGGCGGAATCAGAAGTCGAAGTCCGGAGGCCGTCACGCGACAGATTGTTGACCTGACGGCATTGGGATTTGTGCCCCGCGAGCTTTCCCAGGGCAGCGTGATGG
>VHDG01000508.1 GCA_016871475.1 Verrucomicrobiota bacterium | reverse complement strand
CATCTTTCGCGGTCTCCAAGGCGCCGAACAGGGCATCGAGCGGGCCACGGGCGACTACATGGGAATGTTGGCAACCGTCATCAACTCCCTCGCAGTTCAGGATCGACTCGAAAAGCTTGGTGTTCCCACGCGGGTCCAGAGCGCGATCACCATGGCTCAGCTCACTGAACCCTTCATCCGACGACGCGCCATTCGACACCTGGAAAAGGGTCGGGTTGTGATCTTTGGCGGAGGGACGGGCAATCCCTACTTCTCCACCGACACCGCCGCTGCTCTCCGGGCGAACGAGATGGGCGCCGAAGTCATACTCAAGGCAACCAAGGTGGATGGAATCTACGATTCAGACCCCAAGAAGAATCCAAAAGCCAAGCGCTACGACCGGATCAGCTATCAGGAAGCTTTGTTCAAGCAGTTGAAGGTAATGGATTCCACAGCTTTCTCGCTGTGCATGGATAACAAGATGCCGATCATCGTGTTCGATGTCTTCAAGCCCCACAACCTTCGCAAGGTCATCCAAGGCGAGAAGGTAGGCACTCTGGTTTCATGCCCCTCCTAGGAGGCTGTCGGACCTGGAGTATCCGTCGCGCGAGGGCCGCTCACCCAGTTTGTTTCTTGGCTACATCGCTTTCGCCCGTTTTCCTCCCGAGCCTGGTTTCCAAAGCTCGTTCGCCGGCGATTCCCAGCAGGATCGATTGCCTCCGCTACGTGTACGCATCCAACAGGGAACCAAGATGGCTGGATGGCTTGTGAACTGGGCGGAGTGATGTGGACGCACCCTTGTCCATCAGGGTTAAACCAGGATCGATGGGGGCGCCCGTTTCGTGATGTGTGTCTGCGGCTGCACCATCGGACGAACTCACCTGAGGTGAGCGTTCATTCGCCTGCCTCAAGGCCTGGAACGCCGATGCGATTAGGTTCGCTCTGATGACTGGCAACATGGAGTTCTCCCTTCCGAGAAGGTTTGTTCACCACTGAAGGCACGAGGCGCAGCCTTCCATCCATTGATGGAGTCAGCTTGCGGCATGCCATCTCGCGAGCTGGACCAGGAGATCGCTTCTTCTACCTTCAAAGGGGTCCTAAACCTCGGAGCGATCTCAGCCGATGAAAAAGATGCGTTCTAGGCCCTGTCCATGACGCTGCGGTGTTGTCCCGATTCGGGACATGCTGTGGTTGATCCTGGCCAGGGCCGACTCTTTTTGGGTTCTCCTTTCGGGGGGTAACCCCGGTTTCTGGGTTAACTCTGAGATCTTTTGGCCGATGGAAATGATGGCGTCGCCGTGAGAATTTTGCATGTCCTTGAAGTCAATTGAGTTGGATTCGGCCTTCAAGGCCGGAGCTTCCGATGCTTGGACGCCCGATCCCGGGCGCTTCCAGGCATTGCTGAATGTCAGCACAGAGTCTCTCGCCATCCTATCCGGGTCGGGAGAGGTGATTGAGTGGCGTCCCTTCGCCGATGCCTCTGCGGCGTTCCCTCTGGAGCGAACCAAAGGACGCAAGCTCTCTGAACTCGTCCCAGCGAGGATCGCCAGCGATGTATCCGCCATGATGAAACGCGCTCTCGGCACGGGGCAGACACAGATAGCCCTGTTCGAGATCCCCATGGATCCGATGCTGCGCGAGATCGAGGTTCGTATCGCGCCCAGCGGGGTTGACGAGGTCGTGGCCGGTATTCGAGATCTGACTGACCGCCGTCAGCTCGAGCGCGAAATCCTTGAAATCAGTCATCGTGAACAACAAAGGATCGGCCAGGATCTTCATGACAGTCTGGGGCAGCATTTGACGGGTATCAGCTTCCTGAGCAAGGCCCTGTCCAACCGGCTTCAAAGCAAGGCGCTTTCGGAGGCGGCGGAAGCGGACGAGATCGCGCAGCTTGTCGTGGAGACCTTGGGGCATACTCGAAACATTGCCCGGGGGTTGTGCCCGATAGAGCTCGAGAAAACGGGTCAGCTTCTGCCTGCCCTGCGCGGGCTTGCTTCGAACACCGAACGGCTTTTTCACGTGGTTTGCTCCCTGGACATGAGGCCTGACCAGGACTTGGTTGATGCCCGCGTATCGACGGAGCTGTTCCGCATCACCCAAGAGGCGATCAGCAACGCGGTGCGGCATGGAAAGGCTCGCAGGATCACCGTCAGCTTCCGAATGGAGTCAGCCGAAGCGGTGCTCTCCATTCAGGACGATGGCTCCGGCCTCGTCGGCTCTGGACGCATGGGCGGCCTGGGCCTTCGAATCATGGGTTTCAGAGCTCATCGGATCGGCGGTGTGCTCAACGTCGCGCCTCTCCCCGAACGCGGAGTTGAGGTGATGTGTCGTTTTCCGATGGTGAAAGGGTCAGCGCCAGAGCGATCGAGGGAAGCAAAGCAGGCATAAAAGTGAACTGAGGGCAGTTATGCAGAACAAATCCAATTCACCGGCCAAGAAACCCAAAACGCGAGTGTTGCTCGTGGATGATCATCCCGTGATGCGCCGCGGACTCGGGCAGCTGATCAACCAGGAACCCGACATGGTCGTTTGCGGGGAGGCGGAGGACGCCGCGAAGGCTTTCGAAGCTGCCTGTGAACTGGGGCCGGATGTGGTGGTTGTGGATGTATCCCTGAAGGGGAGCAACGGAATCGAGTTGCTCAAGAACCTGAAGGCCCGTTATCCCGATCTGCCGGTGCTCGTGTTGAGCATGCACGACGAAACCCTCTACGCCGAACGCGCAATTCGTGCAGGTGGGCTCGGCTATATCATGAAGGACCAAGCATTCGAACAAGTCCTCCTCGCCATCCGACAGGTCCTCAAGGGCGAGATTTTCCTGAGCGAGAAGATGAAGGGCAGGATGCTCCAGCAGGTTGCCTTCGGACGCGGAAAGGTCGCCGCCTCGCCGATTGAATCGCTCACAGACCGTGAGCTGGAGGTCTTCAGGCTGATTGGCCTCGGGCATGGCACACGTCAGATCGCTGAAAACCTTCATCTGAGCGTCCGAACCGTCGAGGCCTATCGCGAATACATCAAAGACAAGTTGAACCTCAAGAATGCAACAGAGCTTGTGCAACACGCCTTTCATTGGGTGCACAACCAGGAGGCCGCCTAAAAGGTCAATCTCAGGGAGGGATGAAGAAGGTTCTGGTCATTGATGACACGGCGGAGATTCGCGAGGTGATCTCCGAGTGTCTGTCCTACATGGGGCATGAGGTTCGAACGGCGGACGATGGCCCCTCGGGCATCCGGATGGCCGAGCAGGAGTGCCCGGACCTGATCATCTGCGATGTAAACATGCCTGGCTTGGACGGTTACTCCGTCCTGCTGGCGTTGAGAAGAATCGAGTCCACCGCCACCACGCCGTTCATTTTCCTCACCAGCATCTCGGACAAGATCCACATGCGTCGAGGAATGGAGCTTGGAGCAGATGACTACCTCACCAAGCCCTTTTCACAAAAGGAGCTGAAAGCAGCCGTCTCCGCCCGGTTGGACAAGCAGGCCGAGGTGGATCGCCAGATCGAGAAGAAGCTGGATGAGCTCCGTGGGAACCTGACTCTGGCGCTTCCTCACGAATTGCGAACCCCCTTGAACGGCATCCTGGGGCTGTCCTCCATTCTGATCGAGGAGTACGCCTCGTGCAGTCCGGCTGACTTACTTTCCTCCGCCAGGGATATCAACATCTCCGCCCAGCGACTTCATCATCTCATCGAGAACTTTCTGCTCTACTCGCAGATTCAAGTCCTGCTCACCCAGAAGAAGCGCCTGCCCGCGGCGAAACCTCCTGGCGTTTCCGTTCGTGATGTCCTCCCACTCCTGGCCAACGCCATCGCACGTCGCTACAGCAGGGAGCAAGATCTCCATCTGGACGTCGGACCCGTCCTGGCCTGGGCTGCCGGAGATACCTT
>VHDG01000507.1 GCA_016871475.1 Verrucomicrobiota bacterium | reverse complement strand
GCCTGGGCCCGGCACAATGACCGCTCGTCCGGCATGGAAGTTTGTTGGGGCATTCATGGGCTCATGGTGTTCGGTTTAAGCGTCATGGACGAGAAACGGTTGAACTCGCCGCCCATCAGGGTGGCCGCATCCCGTTTCAATTCGCTGTGAGGGAGCGTCCATCCCACTTCTGCCAGGGAGGAATACTTCTCCACGAGAACCTGTTCGATGGCCGATCGGGAGTGTCGCCACTTGTAGATCAATTGATCCAGCACGCGGGCATCGGAGTGTTGTGGCGTGAAGCTGAGGCCCATCAGCTCAATTCTCATCCGGGTCATCTCGTGAATGAGGGAGGGTGTGTTGAGAAACCACCAGCAGCCGAAGATGTGGAGATTTCGGAATTTTCTACCGAGCACACAAAGCTCGTGCTGGTTTTCGCGCGCGAGGGCGGTGACGGCGAACTTGTTGGTTGGGTGAGCCGCGCAAAGATTTGCGATCCCGTCCAGTTTGGAGAGTCCCACTCCATCTCCGGCGAGTTGTAGCGCGGGGTTCACGCCCCGTTTGACCCCGGGCATCAGGGCGAAGGGCTGACCCGTTTCCTGGCAGTGCGGCAACACGGCTCCGGATATGAGCTGAGCGCATTCCGTTTTCGCAGGAAACTCGAAGTTGGGAGGCAAGGAAACCATGAGGAATCCGGCCTTCATCCTGTTCGACCAATCGTTCAGGAACTGTCTGACGCCTGTGAGCGTCCTGGTGTTTAAGGTCCGAGAAACCGAATAGCCCTGCTGGTAGAGCTTGCGGGAGGCATTCGGCCAGTCCAGGAGCAGCGGATCGATTCGCAGCGCCGCCTTGAAGCGTTCATGGCGTCGAAACCCTTTCTCCCAAACCGGACGCTCCAGATCGTCGAAGGGCGAGTTGGTCATGCACACAGTTCTCACCCCCGCCAGATCCAGCACACGATCCACGTGTTTGTTGGGATCCTGGGATGCGAACCATTTTCGGATGGAGGGTAGATCCCGTTTTCGAAGATCGAATCCGAGCGCGTTCAAGGTCGTGAGAACACCCCGACATGCTTCAGAGAGGGGCGAGTGGTTTTTGAACAGATGCTCCCAGACGAGCTCGGCCTGTCGGACCTTGGGAAGGCTCCAGAAGGTTGCAGCCGGGATGTCCAGGTATCGAAAGACCTCTGCGACGAGGTAGTGGTAAGTGAGCAGGTCATCAATGCCCCAGAGCAGGAGTTCACCGAAGGCGGGGTCGTAGAGATGGGTATGAATGTCGTCGATGGGAGTATTGCGCAGCGCCTCACGCACTCTGCGGGCGAGAGCGGATGACGAGGGTTTCAGGCTGCTGGAATCATTCATGGCGACTGCTTACCCGAGAACGGGTGCTTCGCCCACTTTAAAAGTTTCAGGCGGGAGAATGGGTTGTTCTCAGCGGGGAGTTTTGGGCTTTTGCAGGACGGAGAAAGCGACGGCGAAGGCGATGCAACTGAGCAGGGAGCTGAACAGGAAGGCGGCACCCGGGGCCTGGAAGGGTGCTGACGGGGAGATGAACCAGGCGAAGAGGGCGGCGGTGATGGGAGGCCCGATGATGCCGGCCAGACTGCCCAGGCTGCCGAGAGTACCCTGGACGCCGCCTTGTTCATCGGCACCCGCACCCTGCGAGATCATGGCTTGGATCGATGGGCCGGCGATTCCGCCCAGCGATGCGAACACGATGAGCGCGTAGATCATCCATCCTTCCGTGGCCAGCCCATAGCCGAGATAAGACAGGACGGCGACACTCAGTCCTGCGAGGGCGGAGCGTTTTTCTCCGAAGCGTTTAACGACAAAGCGGGTGAGCCCCCCCTGGACCACTGCGGCGCAGAGACCGACCAGTGCCAGGGACCATCCGGTTTCTCCGACGCTCCAGCCATAGCGATGGCTTGTGTAAAGCACCCATGTGCTGGGGAGGGATTGGTGCGCGAGTTGCGACAGGAAGGTGACTCCGGCCAGCCCCGCCGCAGCCGGGTGTCGCTTCAGGTTGAGCAGAGCTCCTGCCGGGTTTGATCGACCCCAGTTGAATGGGCGGCGGTTCTCAGTCGAGAGCGACTCTGGAAGCACGAAGAGTCCGTAGAGGCAGTTGATGAACGTCAGGCCACTCGCCACAAGGAAAGGCATCCTGAGGCCGATATCGCCCAGGATCCCGCCCAGTGCCGGACCGAGGATGAATCCAAGACCAAACGCGGCACCCACCATCCCGAAGTTGGCGGCCCGCTTTTCCGGGGGGCTGATGTCGGCAATATAGGCGGTCGCGGCGGCGAAGTTGGCTCCCGTGATGCCAGCGAGGATGCGTCCGAGGTAGAACCACCCGAGCGTGGGAGCGAAGGCGAGCAACAATAGATCCAAGCCCGAACCAAACAGGGAGATCAGAATCACGGGGCGCCGGCCGAATCGGTCGGAAAGACTTCCCAGGAGCGGAGCGAAAAGGAACTGCATCAGACCGTAGAGGGCGGTGAGGATGCCGACGGTGTGAGCGGCAGCGGATGCATCGCCCTGATGAAACTCTTCGATCAGCCTGGGGAGGATGGGGATGATGAGTCCCAGCCCGAGTATATCGAGGAGGAGCGTGGCGAAAATAAAGCCCAGGGCTGGTTTGCGACTCGGCACAGGCGGTGAGTAAACCCGAGGGCTGCTTCAGCATCAAGCATCGGTCCTTGTCCGGGTTTTCGTCATCCGGCGTCTCGCGGTTGTACACAGGCCGGCGTGATTTGTCCTTTCACTGGACGGTTGGCGGAGGCTGGGTTTCGTCGGCAGCCGATCCCAAACCCCTGTCGGTGATCGATATACCGTGGGGCCTGCTCTGGACGGGACTCTCGCTTCAGCGTAATGCCATTCGGTAATTATGACTTGGCTTTGTCGACGCGAATGGTGATCTGGCCGTGGATGTCCTTTTGCTTTCTTCGTCGTGGCCACCTCAGGCACGGTTCTCTCAAAAAAGAAATCAACAAAACCGGCAATTCTTTCCTGTACTTTGGTTTAAGATTATCCACCAATCTCGGAATGAAAAAACATTCCGCAACGTCTGGCCCTCAAAAGAAATCCAAATGTTCCAAGCCCGTTTCCTCCAGGCTTGCGTTACCTCAAGATCACGGTTCCTTTGCAAAGAGCATTCACTACCGAGTTTCCCCGGAGGAGTTGGAGAAGATCGGAAGGGCTCGCAAACATAACGCCGGTCGTCCTCTGCAAACTCTCTCAAACGCAGACTTACTGATTGCTTTGCTTTTCCATTTCAGTCGACAGCTGGGTACCTTGGGTGAAAATCTTCGCCTTCTACTGGGATTTACAATGGCCGAGAGTTCATTGAGTCAACGACGAAGGGCTTTGCCCGCTGAGGTGTTTGAAGAACTGCTCAAGAGGATCCTCAAGCCTGTCGGCCTGGAGTCCAAACACCCGACGGCTTTCTACAAAGGCTTCCGATTGATTGGGATCGATGGAGTGAGCTTTAGCTTGCCCAATAACGCCCAAACCCGAGCCAAGGGTAGGAAGTATAAGAATCAACACGGCCTGGGGGCCTTTATCAAACTCAACGCCGTCGTGCTTCTTGAACTGGTGATGCACAATCCTCTGGGGGTTGTGGTTGGACTGGCGAGTGAGTCGGAGTGGGCTTTGGGTAAGTAGCTAGTCTCGAGGATTCCCAAGGACTGCTTGTTGATTGCTGACCGACTCTACGGGTGTGGAGCCTTTGTGTGGGAGGTCATGCCGAGATTAAAGGAAGTGGGTGGAGGATTCTTGTTCCGGATTCGAGATTCGATCGTGGCTCGGAAGGAAATCCGAAGGCTCAACGATGGGAGCCAGATCATTGAAGTGGCCGCTATGCTACCCGGAGACTACCACAAAGAGGCAGGGCGAATGCAGGTGCG
>VHDG01000506.1 GCA_016871475.1 Verrucomicrobiota bacterium | reverse complement strand
GACCGAAGCGGCTTCAGGACATTCGCCTCGCGTATCGGACCTCGGGATGCGGCCTGTTGTGAAATCAGGAACCGGTCAACCCAACATCCTTTTTATTCTCACTGATGACCAGGGAGCGTGGGCTCTAAACGCCTCGGGTTATGCCTCTGCGAGAACCCCGAATCTCAACCGCCTCGCAGCGCAAGGGGCGCGGTTTCTGAATGCTTACACTCCGACGCCGGTGTGCAGCCCGTCGCGTGCCAGCCTTTTGACAAGCCGGTATGGAAGTGAGCTCGGGATCCTTGATTGGATCCGGCCCGAGGCTGGACCGGAGCTGGGAGTGAACCCGACGATCCCGGCCTGGCCACGAATCCTGCTCAACGCCGGGTATCGAACGGGGTTGATCGGCAAGTGGCACCTCGGCAACACCGACACGCACCATCCACGTCGATTCGGGTACGAACATTTCTCGGGTTTTCGCACCGGAGGAGTCGAGACCCGGGACCCGATGTGGGAATCGGGTGACGAGATCCGGCGTCGCAACGGATTCACGGTGGATATTACCGCTGACGAGGCGATTCGTTGGCTGGAGGAGGGGGATCGCTCGAGGAGATTCGCATTGAGCGTGCATTTCAGGGAGCCCCATTCGGCTTATCTCCCGGTGCGCGAAGAGGATTGGGCGATGGTCAAGGATCTCCAGCTTGAACTTCCTTCTCCATCTGTTCCTGGTCAGGACACCGAACGCACTCTTCGGTTGCTGCGTGAATACCTGGCCTCCGTGGTGGCGTTGGATCGATGCGTGGGAAGAATCCTGGAGTCCCTGGATCGGCTTGGGTTGGCGGACCAGACCTTGGTGATATTCACATCGGACCACGGTTACAACCTGGGCCATCATGGTCTGCTCTATAAGGGCAACGCCCAATGGCTGCTCAAGGCCGGGCACCTTCCAGCCGCGATCACCAACATCCCTTCGATCCAACGACCGAACCTGTTCGAGACATCCCTGAAGGTCCCGCTGATCGTCCGGTGGCCTGGAGCCGTCAAGCCTGGATCTATCTTCACCGAGGTGGTGAGCCATTTGGACTGGCTGCCCACGTTCGCCGAGATCGCGGGTGAGAGGTTGTCAGGCAAGCATACAGTGAGGGGCCGGAGCTTGATTTCGTTGCTGCAGCGGGGGGCAGGGAGATGGCCGGATGAGTTCTATGCCGAGTACTCCATGCGCATCGGGGCCCGGGCAGATTTGCGAATGATTCGGAGGGGTGACTGGAAATGGGTGAGCGATTTGCTGAATCCAGGCCGACAGGAACTCTACAACCTTGCAGACGACCCGGATGAAACCCGGAATCTGGTCAACCACCCATCACCGGCTGCGCGTCGTGCCGCCGGCCGCCTGGAGCGCGAATTGCATCGCAAGCTCGCTGCGTTGAACGCTCAGAAGCTGCCGGGCTCAGACCGCACACAGGAATAGAATCCGGATTTTCGGCTTCGCGACAAAAGCGACGAAAACCGGATGATCACCGTCAGGCAATTTCAGGAAGAGCCGTTCCTTCCTGCTTGATCCCGCAGCTGCAGAATTACGGAACGGAGAGGCTTTGTGCAGGCTCGCCCGCCATCTCTTCAAGAATCCAGCGGAGAGCTTTGGCGATTCATTGATGGGCATATCCATCAAACGGTGATGCTCGGAACTTGAGCATGAAAAGGCGATGAACCCATGCGAGTGACCGCCAGCACGTTTCCGATCTCCATGGCTGGAAGGTTGAACAAGCTGAACATTAGCCAGACTCGATTGCATCAGCAGGCCCCAACCGGACAGCGAATCCAGACTCCGGAGGATGGTCCCTCCTCAATGAACCGAATTCCGGACATGCAGCAGGACGCGAAAGCCTTGGGTCAGTGTCAGCGAAATGTGCTGTTCATGAAGGATCAAGCCTCGGCTTCATATTCGGCCATGCAGTCGCTGAAAAAGTTTGTTGATCGCGAATCCGAGCTCTCCATGCGCACGGGAGGGCTTCGTCGGCAAGAGGAACTGAACATTTATTGGCATCCGCAATCCTTGCCGACTGATAGGCCGTCCTAACTCCCAAATCGTCAGCTTGACAAACAAGTGCGTCAGTGTCCTAACCTCTGCCATCACCAGACTGAGACGCCTGTGAAGGCGTAGCAACCCGTGAGTGCATCCGGTCCATCCGTTCGAACTGCAGTCGCCAGATTGCGGGCTAACCGATCGGCCGTGTCGCCTGCGTACGTCCTGGTCTCCTCCAAATCCCTAACTCCCCAAGAATTATGAGAAAAGCATTCTTTCCCACTTTGCTGGCGGTCTCCGCCGGACTGAGTTCCGCCTGGGCGGCGGATCCGCTGGCCAGCGCGGAGTCAGCTGGGCTGATTCCAAAGACGCAAACATTCTACATCAACCCTCCGGTGGAGAATTCGCCGCATCCGTTGAACAACGGGCGGGTGGAAAGCCTAGGGGTGTCGATAGCGTCCAACGGAAACGTGATCATTGGATGGGAAGACGACGGCAGCGGACTTTCAGACTATGAAGCCGTGTGGACGCTCCGGGACAAAGCGGGTGCGGCGCTCATCACGCCGGCCAACATTCCCACTCTGGATCCTGAAAAGACGCCGATTGAATCGGCGTATCGAGCGTTCTATCGGGCCGACAACAGCCTGGTCTCCGGGTGGACGGCCTGGGGGCCCAAGATCAAAGCCAACCTGTTCGGAGACGGAATTGGCATGGGCGCGACCGCTTTCGCATTGGGAATCGAGGTCCCCGAGATGGCCGACATCAACATTCAGGCTGCCAACGGAGAAGCAGGGGATTTTCCTGCAGTGCAGCTGTTTAACAATGACGGCAGCCCGTTGAGCAAAGTGATGAGCGGGTAATCCGACACCGATGCGGACGCGCTAGGCGATGTTCGGATCGGCGATTGGGAATTCTTGTCTGACGGCAATGTGGTCATCGTGGGTGAGAGCCGCCAACGTCCGGACCTGGTGGATCGATTCGGGGGCGCGGCATCGGGCAATCACGCGACGTATCGAGTTCTCAAGCGTGATGGGACTGAGGTGAAGGCATTGACGCTGGCGAGCGAGAATGCGGTTGTGACCGAGATGTGGCATGGAGCGGCGGTGATCAACGGCGGATTTGCGATTCGGTTCGCCAAAGCGGGACGCGCCACCATCCGGATCTTCAACAACGATGGGACGCCTCGGACCGGGGACATCGATTTGGGCAACCTGGCTGGGAGCGATCTTTATGCTCGAGGCGGACGGGGAGACGGGGCGGGGTTTGACGGGAACGGGAAGGATGCGTTTGCAGCGGTTTGCACAGCACAGGTCACCGTGGGAGAGGTCCAGATCAACAAGCCATTCGTGATGGTGATCAATGCCGACGGGACATTGCGATGGGCGCGCAGCGCGGCCGATGATTTTGAGAACGCGAATTCGGATCGAGTGGATTGCGCGATTTCGGAAGACGGGCGGGTGGCGGTGGTGTTTGCGGACAGCGCGTACAGTGCGCCAGCGCCTTCGAGGCTGGTCGCGGGTCGGCTGTTTAATCGCAACGGAGATCCGATCACCGGGACGTTCCGAGTCAGCGAGAAAGAGACGCCGGACTTGGCGACGAAGGAATCGAGGCATCCACGAGTGGCGTGGAGGAACAACTCGATTGCGGTGGCTTGGGAGAGCGGAAACGCCCCCGATGCCAATGTCCGTGTCGTGGCCGCCCGATTCTTCGACCTTCCCATGAGCAGCGTCGAGTCTGCAGGCCTTATCGCTGCCAGCCCAACCACTTACATCAACCCTCCGGTGGAGAATTCGCCGCATCCGTTGAACAACGGGCGGGTGGAAAGCCTAGGGGTGTCGATAGCGTCCAACGGAAACGTGATCATTGGATGGGAAGACGACGGCAGCGGACTTT
>VHDG01000505.1 GCA_016871475.1 Verrucomicrobiota bacterium | reverse complement strand
CCCCTGCCCACCAAAGTTTGCGCGACTTCCACCATGGCGCTTTCACGAAGGTCATCGGTGTTCGACTTGAAGGACAGTCCGAGAATCACCACCTCCCGTGCTCCGGAATCCAGGATCAACGAGAGCAGGGACTGCAGATGCCTTTCATTGCTCAACAAAAGGTTCTCCGTCATGGGCAATGCCACGCCCCGGATCCGTGCTGCATGCACCAGCGCCCGCACATCCTTCGGCAGACAGGAGCCTCCGAATGGATTGCCGGGCTTCATGTAATACGGGGAGAGATTGAGCTTCGTGTCTCGACACACCAAATCCATGACGGCTCTTGAATCGATGCCAAGCTGCTTGCCCAGCCGCCCCACTTCGTTGGCAAAAGTGATCTTCACCGCGTGAAAGGCGTTGCAGGCGTATTTGATCATCTCGGCTGTCTGCCAGTTCACAACCGCCGCCTCGGTGCCAAACAACCCCTTCATGAGCTCCTCAGGCGGTCGAACCCCCGTCCTCGTCCCCACAACCGCAAGGGATGGGTTCTCGAAGTCCGCAACAGCCGTGCTCTCCCTCAGGAACTCCGGATAGTAGTACACCTGAATCTGGCCGCTCTGCTCCAGGTCTCCCAGGTGCTCATCGACCAACTCCTGCGTGCTCCCGGGCAGCATGGTGCTTCTGAATACCAGCACGTGCTTCTTGCGTGTTCGCCTGAGATCACCCCCGATCTCCTTCAACAGCCCCCTCACAAACGTCAGGTCAAGGGCCCCAGAGATGGCGGAAGGGGTTCCTACACAGATGATCGAGAGCTCCGTGTCCGCCAGCGCGTCGCTGCAGCTCGCGGTGGCCCGCAAGCGCTTCTGATCACGGGCGGCCTTCAGGAGTTCGGGCAGCCCGGGCTCGATGATCGGAGCCTGCCCCTGGTTCAGCGATTCCACTTTCTGCTCGCTGACATCCACGCCCACGATCGCATGTCCGCGATGGGTCAGGCACCCGGCGGTCACCGCGCCCACGTAGCCGAGTCCAAAAATACTGATGTTCATGAACGGGAGGAACCTAGGAAGCTGGTGGTGAAAACACAAGAGCGCCCGGGATCAGGCCCGGCACCCAACAAAAGATAGGGAGCTCGCACGACTTTCCGGAAAGCCGGGGAGACCCAGCCTTCCCAGCGTCCGTCCGTGGGAGGATTGCCTTCCTCGGAGGCCAGTTCGTGTAGTTGCACATCGGCCCAGTCGGCCGACACTTCGATGTCCATCTGCTGATCATTTCGCACAGCCGTCCAGGATCGAGGCCCTCGGACCCTGAACCGCGTCCCCGGGGCAAATTGCCAACGAACGGTAAAGGCCAACGCCTCGCCGTTCCTACCCAGACATCGGTCTGTCACCCGCCAACTGGAGCCTCCATCCCCACTTGATACGCTCCGCTCAATCCTCAACCCGTCGAGATCCAGCCCCCCACGGACCGAATCAGCGCCTTCCGGCACCACATCAGGCGATGAATGATGCTCACGCCACAGGAACGGTCCCATTCGTCGAGGCCACTCAGGAACCCGCTTGGGACAGGGAGCGTTGTGCGCTGTTCGGGATGCCAGCCAGGTGCGAAGCCCGACGTCCCCGTAATAAGCTCCCGTCCCGGGATCGATCACGAATGCGGTCTTGTTCCACCAGATCGAAAGGTGCAGCGCATCCAGGTGTCCATGCGCAGCCGTGGATAAATATCCAAGCGGGGAAAGGTCCCATCGCAACCACCACAGCCCGGAACTCAAGCAGGCGATGCCAGTCCGCGGATAATGGAACCAGCCGCGCAGAGGGATCGCGTGCCTGGGCTCGGCACCGATCGACAGGCCGGGCTTGAAGTCCGGAGGGTCGCCCAGCCAGTAACGGATCCCCTGCCCCCCCCGTTTTCCCTCAACCCAGGCGTACCATTGGGAGATGACTCCCGTCTCGCCCAGAAAGACGGGCGACACTGTCGCGCTGTCGCTGTCGCCGTAGTCCCAAGCCTCATGACGAGCCTGCACTTCCCAAAAAAATCGGGCGGCATCAGCCAGACGCGTCTCCACCAAACCTCCGACCGTCCCTCCCGCATCCAGGAGAGCCTTCCGCCCCTGCCAGGCAAATTCGAACGAGAACAGCTGGTAATTGAGCGCCTGCTCCTTGTTCCCTCCATCGGTGTGAAACTGCGCGAGCACCTCCGCCTCCCACGCCCGCTTCAACTCCTCCTGCCCCACGCACCATTCCCGCAGCTCAGGCCATCGTGTGACGGCCATCATCAAACCCGTCAGCTCACCCAGCAGATGGTTGTTGGCCGACGATCCGAACGAACGATGCCTCCACGTGAATCGTGCATGCGCTGGAAGTATGGCTCGTCGAAGCTCCGTGAGATCGCTGTCGTAACGGCCTCCACAACCCGCAAGCAGTCCATCAATCCAATAAAACTGGATCAGCCGCATCCCGGACTCCAGGGCGCTGGTCCAGTTCCATCCCTTGAATGCCGGATTGTGCCTCACCCAGTCCTTCAACAGCCCGACGCATAACCGCCCCGCCTCGTGATCTCCCAACACATACGCGGCCTGCGCAAGCTGCAAAGGCTGATGCCACCGGCTCAGCTCCCAGATGAGCTTCACATCACACCCCGCAGGCAACGCGCGATGATTCAACTGGAACGAGCTCGCATCCGTCTTCAAATCCACGCCCGCGAGATAGTCCTTGTGCCACCGGGGTGGCAGATCGACATGCAAATCAAGATGGCCAAACGCCCCCCATCGACCCTTCTGAAGCTTCAGGCTGAGCGCGGCCAGCGCATCACGAATCTCCTCGTTCGCACGCTCGACAGAAGGAAGCTGGGGCGACCGGGAATCAGGCGTGAACTGCACCTGCCCAGGATCAGGCTGCCATCGCGCGTCGACTCTCTGACGCAGCTTCTTCCGCGCGTGCAGAAGAATCTCGCCGGAGCTCATCGCCCGCAGGCGGTGCCAATACCAGGACAGGTCCTTCATCGCCTCTCAAACAACATCCACAGTGCGCCCATGCTGAATCGCCTCCAGCGCAGCGAAGGTCAGCGACATGCTCTGTCGGGATTCAGAGTACGGCAGCGGGTGTGGGGCTTCCGCACGTAGGAAGGAGGCCCAGCACTCCATCTGCTCCGCATGTCCCTTGGATGTGTAGGTGAACTTCTGTTCTTTTCGGCCCTTGTGAATGGAGAGCCTCTGGTAGTTCTGCAGGCTCGCCACAAATCCGGCGCCGAAAACGGTGAGTTCCTCCTTCGGCCACGTGGTGTCGCCCTCGGCTGAATAGATCAGCTGGCCGCTCGACCCGTCCTCGAACTCCACCTGCGCTGTGATCGTGTCAGGGAACGGCAGCCGCCCCGATGCGGGCCAGGCCGTCTGCGCCGAGACTCGCACAGGCCGTGAGCCGAAAAGGAAACAGAGGTAGTCGAAAAAATGGCAAGCCTCGCCCAGCACACGGCCTCCGCTCTCGTTGTAGTTCGCATACCAATGGGAGGGATCCAGCTTCCCCGCCATCACCCGGAAGCTCGCGCTCTTCGGCCCGGCGGCAGACTTCACGAGCTTTCGCAGTTCCGCGCTTGCAGGGGCAAAGCGTCGATTGAATCCGACCTGCACCGTGCCCTGGCTCCGCTCCATCGCAGCATCGATGGATGCCAGCTCGGCCCGCGTCAGGCACAAGGGCTTCTCCACAAACACATGGCGTCCCGCCGCCAGCGCCGACAGCACAATCGGCGCGTGAAGGTGATGCCTCGTCGCAATCAACACCGCAGACCCCGCTGATCCCGCGCTGCTCAAAACCGCGGCGTGATCCGTGGCGGCGGCTGCAAAGCCGAACTTGGCCCGCACATGATTCGCACTTAACGATGTCTGATTGATCACCGTCCCGAGCTTCAGCTTCTCCTTCAAGTGAGGC
>VHDG01000504.1 GCA_016871475.1 Verrucomicrobiota bacterium | reverse complement strand
CTGACCGGCCTGATCCCCCTCACGACACTTCCGGATGCGGCTCGCAGTTATACCTTCCAAAGCCTGGCCCTCGACACACCCTACTTCCTGGCCGTTGGAGCCATCGATGTTGCCGGTAATGCCCCGGCAACCCTCACGCCGCTGGCCGCCAGCCTTCCTCGCAGTGTCCCGCCGCAAGTGGCACTGGATGTCGCGGCGCCGGATTCCTCAACAGCCGACTTGAGCTGGAACAGCTACAACCCCACCGGCTTGCTCGGCTTTGGAGGTTTCTGGATCTACTACGAAACAAATGCCTTCACCTCAGTCGCCGGACTTACCCCCCGGCAAACCCTTGCCGTCGAGTCACGCTCGGCGCGTATCACGGGCCTTGATCGACGCTTCACCTACCACTTTGCAGTGGTGGGTTTCAACACCGCCAACGGACACAACGTCAACGTCGTCACCAAACCGTGGAACGATCCAGTCTCTGGAGGAATCACCTCGAACCTGACCCTCGGAGGTTCCGGCGCTCCCATCGTTGAAATCTTCAAGAGCATCACCATTGCCAATGATGCGACATTCACGATTCGTCCCGGCACGACCGTTCGTTTTGCATCCGGCGCCTCCCTGACGGTTGAACAAGGACGCCTCATCGCGAACGGCTCAGCCCTTGAACCCATCCTGTTCACTTCGCTGAACGATGCCCCGGGACAATCACCGGCGCCCGGAGACTGGGCTGGGTTGTTGATGGGAGCGGGCGCGGGAGCATCCAGCCTCAAGCATGTCTTCGTCCACTACGGTCGCGGTCTGACCCTGAGCAACAGCTCTCCCACGCTCGAGGCGCTCACGCTCCAGCACAACGCCTCAGCAGGACTCCGCCTCCTTGGATCTGCAGGGTTCAATGGCTCAGAGGCACTGATCGCCTTTAACCAGACCGGAATAGAACATCGATCCACGACACCCGCTGTGGTCCGGGCTTCAGTGATCAAGAACAACACCACCAATGCTCTGGCAGGCCCCGGTTCCTCGATCATAGCCACGCAAGTGTGGTGGGGAGTCGCATCCGCTCCGTTGATCGATGCCGCTCTCAGCGGATCTGTGAACCGATCGGCGTTCCTGTCAGGCGAGCCGCTGCTCACCCCGGCAACCGGTCTGCCGAACGGAGCCACACAGACCGGCTCCAGGAACATCCAGCTCCTCCTCGCCTGTCGCACAGCCGACGCCATGAGGGTCAGCGAGAATTCTTCGTTTGCAGGCGTGTTCTATCGAAGCTTCACGCCCACCCTTCCGGTCCAACTCAGCGCAGGCGGTGGATCGAAGACCGTCTATGCCCAGTTCCGCAGTGTGACCGGCGAAACCAGCGCTCCTATCGCACTGACACTGAACTTCATCACCGACGGACCTGCGATCGCAGCAACAAGCCTGTCTGAAGGTCAGATCCTGACCCGTCCGCTTCGTGTGACGGCCTCCGCCACCGCACCTCTGGGCATGGCTCACATCTCGCTCCACATCGATGACGGAACCTCGATTACCAACTCGGGTGGCACATTCTCACACTGGCTGGACATTCGTGCATCCGCGAACGGAGTGCGTCGCGTCCGGTTCTCCGCATATGACAACAGCGGTAACCTGGCGACACGCGAGTTCAACGTGACCTACGACATCTCTCCGCCTTCCGCGCCAGTCATCGTGAGCCCTGCGACGGACATTTCCGGGAGCGCGACGGCCGTCACGGTCTCCGGCACTTCGGAGCCGTTCATCGGCGTCCGCCTTGCGCAAAACAATTCGGCGGCGGCCTCCACGATCGCGGATGCGCTTGGTACCTGGACCTTCGAAAACATCCTGCTGACTGAAGGCAACAACGCTTTCGTGGCAACAGCGTTTGACAACATCGGTGGAGCCAGCTCTCCGGCCCGCAATGTTGTCCGCGACACAGGTCCCCCCTCCGCTCCGATCCTGGATGGCGTTAGCTACAACATCTTCGAAGGACTCTCGCTGAGCTGGGCATTTGCAACCTCGGGTGAGCGCCCTGTCCTGTTCCGGGTCTTGTGGCACACCAATGTCTTCTCCACCATCGCCCAGGCCAGCCGGCAGAGTCCGATTCTCACCACGATGAGCTACCGGCCACAGTCTCTCGTGCCGGGCCGGTATCATTTCGCCGTGGTGGGCTACGACGCAGCCGGCAACGCCAGTCCGCTCTCAAATCTCATCCCGTTCACTTACGATCCTACTCCTCCGTCGTTCGCAATCTCCTTCGCGAAAACAGCACCCGTGGGTGTGGGATCGCTAAGAATCCAGCTCGTCGCATCCGAACCTCTCACCGATCCGCCATCACTCACGCTGCTCCCTGCAGGAAGCCAGCCTCTTTCACTCATTCTCAGCAACGCCGCACTGAACACCTACGAAGCTCTGCTGAATGTCACACCGACCTTCCCGTCGGGCACACTCGGCTTCGTTGTGTCGGGGCGCGATCTCTCCGGGAACACATTCAACGGCCCCCCTTCCGGAGAACCGATGGCGATCGATGTCGAGCCGCCTTCGGGCGTTCTGGCCGTGGCCCCTGCCGCGCCCATCCAAGCCACCAACCCTACCCCGGTCACGGTGAATCTGCGTCTAAGCGAGCCCGCGAAAGATGGAACAACTCCCGAACTCGCCTTTGCACCGTCCTCCGGCGCGCTTGTCACCATTCCACTCACAGGCAATGGATCAAACTGGGTGGGAACGTTCACAGCGCTCTCCTCGATGGGTTCAGGGAACGGCACCTTCACCCTCACCGCCTCGGACGCCCTGGACAACATCGGTCGAGTCATCACATCAGGCCGCACTCTCGAACTCTACAACACCCCACTGCCACGGCCTCCTGGCCAGCCGGTTCAGTTCCACGCCGACGCACTGAAAGGTGGGGCGATTCGATTGGTTTGGGGTCCTGTCAGCAACGCGGAGATTTACCGCATCTATTCACAGCCGGGAACGAATCAGCTGGTCACTCCCACCGTGCTGATCGCCGATAACATCAACACGAACACCTACATCGATGTTCCCGCGGCAGATGGTTCCTACATGTACGCAGTCACAGCACTCCGTCGTGGGGCCGAGGGCACCAACTCGATCACCCGCGTGGAAATCTCCGATCGGACGCCTCCATCCGCGCCCATCAATCCACAGGTCCGGCTTCTGGCCAGCGGAGTTCAGTTGAGCTGGGCTCAGGGCGCGGGACCGGCGCCAGCTGCGTATAAAGTTTATCGCAACGGCCAGGAGATTCGAACCGTCAGCGCCGGAACCACGACCGTCCTTGACGGCCCTCCGCGGGGCATCATGAACTACAGCGTTGGAGCTCTCGACTCTCTCGGAAACGAGGCACGAAGCAGCGCTGTGGCCATCGAGCTCCTGGTGGGCGCTATCAACAGCCTCACAGCCTTGGTCAAAACAGGTGAAGCCCCCACCCTCTCCTGGAGTTCCAGCGACGATACCGCCGTTGGATTCAACATCTACCGAAACGGGGTTAAACAGAACTCCCTCCCTGTGCCAGGAAATCAGTTCACGGACAGCTTGGGCATACCTTTGGGCTCCGTCGTTGGCTACACAGTACGAGCCGTTAACTCAACCAACGCGGAAAGTGCGCCCAGAAGCGTTTCAGTTCATGATGTCTCCCTGGACTTCTTCGCCAACCTGGTCGGCGGCAGCGAACAACCCCTGGTCAACCATTACTTCGACAACCTGCTGGTGGTTCTAACCAACAAGACCAATGCAGGGTTGCCTCTGGATTTCGTTCAAGTCCGGAGAACCATCACTGGACAGCCTTCCGTCACTCGCACCAATGAGATCAACGCAACCGTTGGTGCCTCCACACACATCGAAACGAACGTGGTCATCGCGGCTTCCAGCATGCTGGATCCGCAGTCCTTCCTCGTCCGGGCGTATCAGGAAGCAG
>VHDG01000503.1 GCA_016871475.1 Verrucomicrobiota bacterium | reverse complement strand
TCATACTGGCCTACCTGCTGGCCGTTGCGATACCCGGTGACGCGCAACCGCCCGCCCTCCAGGTGCTGATACGACACGGCGATCTGGGTGAGCTGGCCGGTGGTCATTTCTTCAACGCCAGCATCAAAATCCTGAGTGCGCCGGTGCCCGCTGCTGCCGCTCATCCACCGGTTACGTTGCCGTTCAGCGAAGATGATGCCGTCGAAATGATCGCCGCTGACTCGATCCAAGGTCATCGCCGAACCGTGGCGGGCTGCTCCTTCCAACCCTTCGAGCGTCACCCAGGTCACCAGAGTTTTGTCCGTGATCGGCGGCCCTGAATACGAGCCGGTGCCGCTGTCCGTCACCGCCCACCCCGAAGCCGTGCGGTCCGCGCCGTTGAGGTCGAGTTTGCCGTTGGCTACGGTGGCATTCCCTTTCAACAACAGGTTGGGAAATTTGCCGGCTTGATCTACGAGCTCCTGTCCCGCCTCAAAGGTCCAATGCCCTACCAGCAAGTCAGACAATCGGGTGGGCGGATCTTTCGGGTCGGTCGGATCCGTGCCGTCGGCCACCTCCGAGCCATCGCTGCGACGATCGCCGTCCGAGTCCGGACGATTCGGGTCCGTGCCCGTATTGGTCGCGCTGACGAATGTACCAGTGTTGGTCTCGACCCCATCGTTGAGTCCGTCCCGATCGGTGTCGGCGATGCGCGGATTCGTCCCGGTGTTGGTCGCGTCCACGTACACCCCGGTCTCCGTCTCGACCCGATCGCTCAAGCCGTCGCCGTCGGTGTCGCTCTTCTTGGGGTCGGTTCGTCGCCGCAGTTCGTCGATGTTCGGCACGCCGTCTCCATCTGGATCGCCTGCGCCGTTCTGGGCCAGGTCGCCGAAGTTCTCGGTCTCCCAATCATCGCGCAGGCCGTCGCTGTCGCTATCGACGACCACGATCAGGCCTTTGTCGAAGACGGTTCGGACCTCGCTGGCGCTAAGCACGCGGCTATAGAGGCGCGCTTCGTGCAGCAAGGCATCTAGCCCGCCCGGACCCCCACCCAGGCTGCCGTGCCGAAGGCCGAAGAACACTTCGGCATCGCCCGTGTTCCACGAGGAGGCGTTACCGGTTTCATACTGGCCAATCGGGTCGCCATTGCGATAACCGCTGATGCGGAGCTGACCGCCCCCGAGATGCTCGTAAGTAATCGCGAGGTGGATCAATTGGTCGGTCGCCGACTCCTCGGCCCCGGGAGAAAAATCCGCCGTGCGCCCGAAGCCGCTGCTGCCGTTCATCCAGCGGTTCGCCTGCCGTTCGGCATAGATGATGCCGTCGAAATGATCGCCGCTGACCCGATCGAGCGTGATGGCCGATCCGGCCTTCGCTATATCGTCCAGCCCCTGCAATGTGATCCACGCCACCAGGGTCTTGCTGGTAATCGCCGGACCGCGATAGCTGCCCAAGTCGCTGTCCGTCACGGCCCAGCCGGAAGCCGTGGTGCCGCTTCCGTTGAGATCGAGTTTCCCTTCCGCCACCATGGCGTCGCCTTTCAACCGCAGATCGGGGAAATTTCCGGTGCGATCCATCAGTTCTTCGCCGCTCTCGAAGGTCCAGTGGCCCACGAGGTCTTCCAACCCGGTGAACGGGCCGACGGCGGCGGAAGCTGGAGAAGGAATACTGGCTGCGAGCGTGACGAACAGGCTTGCGATGGCCAGCCGCCGCGCCAACGAGGCGCCGCGGAAGCAGCGCTCTCTTGCAGAAAGCCTGGCAGAGAGTGTGAATCGCTGGGGGGTGTGGTTCGGGTCGGGGGTTTTCATGCGAATAGTTGTGAGTTGTCGGTGTGGGGGTTTTTAGTTCGGAAGCCACATGCGCCCGGCTCGCCGGTGACCGAAGAAAACGACGAGGCCAGAAGATATCTGCCAAACTGGAGCATCCGGGGTTGCATACAGCGTTGTTTGTACCGCGAGCCGGGCAAAGTGCGCGTGCGCACTCGCGTCTGATAGGATGCGGCGTTTATATCCCGAGCCGGGCGAGGTGTCATTGAGCATTCGCGTCTGATTATTACAGATTTGCGGCCCCTTCCACCTGCAGGATTCCCGAGGAAAAAGATGCTGCAAACATCGCTTTGTAGCTGACAAAACGGGTCTCTCGCTTCCTTCACATGTTGCTCGGAGACCGAGCGGCAGTCCCGGTGGGCGCATCTCACATTTTCCCGGTGCGACCGCCCTTCGTGATCGTAATCGTAATCGTAATCGTAATCGGCGCTTGGTCCTCGATGCCAAGGATTCCTTCGTGCAGTCAGTAACCCTAAAAACAGGAATGGCCCGGCATCGATCTGACGCAAGATCTTGGCGAGCACGGCTTTCGTCGAACTTCACCGTATCACCTCGCGGATACGCTTCGGTTCTCCTCAAACCGTGCTCATCCAAGCTTTTGCGCATCTCGACGCCGCTCCATTCCCGTTTCTAGGGTAACTCGAGTTCGGGGACGTTTGATAGACTTCTAGCTTTGCAGGGTCGAAAGGGCGGTTCATGCGTCCTCGATTACGATTACGATTACGATTACGAGGGGAGGGAGACGGACCCGAGTCGGAAAAAGTGAGATGCGCCCAGTCCGGTGAACCCCGGCGAATTTTGAAGATTTTTCCCACTCAAACTCCTATCCTCCGCCATGCCTCGACCCCACGGTCCAACAGAACGTCCCGAGGTCGCGCTGCTCATCGAGTCGTCGCGCGGCTACGGACGCGGCTTGTTGCGGGGTATCGCCAAATACCTTCACGACCACAGGCGATGGTCCATCTTCTACCAGGAACGCCGTCGTGGTGATCCGCCGCCGGACTGGCTCAAAGATTGGCATGGCGACGGCGTCATCGCTCGCGTGGAAGACCTGCGCCTCCTACGGACGATCACAAAGCTCGGCGTCCCTGCTGTCGATGTGCGCGGGCGGTTCCAACTCGATATGCCGCTGGTGGAGACCGACGACCAGGAGGTGACGCGGCTCGCGGTTGAACATCTGACATCGCGCGGCTTCCGACAGTTTGCTTTCTGCGGCTTTCCCGGAGCCAACTACTCGAACAAACGCAGCCGCTGGTTTGCTGAGTTGATCCGACAAGCCGGCTTTCAGGTGCAGACCTATGTTCCGCCTCGGCGGCTCTGCACGGCCGGCAGTTATGGCTACGAACACATCGGCTCGATTTACGAGCGTGACATCGCCCGCTGGATTGAAGCTCTTCCCAAGCCCATCGGCATGATGGCGTGCAACGATGTTCGGGGCCAGCAAGTGCTCAATGCCTGCCGCTCTCTCGGCGTGCCCGTGCCCGACGACGTGGCCGTGATCGGAGTCGATAATGACCAACTGGTGTGTGATCTGGCCGAGCCGCCTTTGACAAGCGTCATCCCAAACACCGAGCGGATCGGTTACACCGCCGCCGAAGTTCTGGAACGAATGATGGCCGGCCGGCCCGCGCCAGCGGAAACGATTTACATTCCGCCCCTGGGTGTAGCGACGCGCCGTTCGACGGACGTGCTGGCGATCGAAGACCGTCCGATTGCCGCCGCGGTGCGCTACATTCGCGAACATGCCTGCGAAGGCATCAAGGTCACCGACCTTGTCCGCGCGGTTCCGATGTCCCGGCGCCTGCTCGAACGGCGCTTCACCAGCGCGGTGGGCCGCACGCCCAAGGCCGAAATCGTGCGCACCCAGTTGCAACGCGCCAAGGATCTGCTGGCAGCCACCGATTTCAAACTGGCGGTCATCGCCGAGAAGACAGGCTTCAAACACACCGAGCACCTATGCGTCGTGTTCAAACGCGAAGTCGGCCTCACGCCCGGCGCTTATCGCCGTCGGACCCGCCGTTGAATCCTGGCGTCAGAGGAGTCTGCCAGATCGTGCTGTGGAACTTGTGTCCGTTTCTCGAAGCTTCGCTCAGCAGCAGACCCCA
>VHDG01000502.1 GCA_016871475.1 Verrucomicrobiota bacterium | reverse complement strand
TTTTCAAGCAACGCTGGTGGCTGCGCTTCAGCAGCGAGGATGGGAACTGGAGTACGCCCGGCTTCGGCTTCGTTGGATGCATGGCATCGTCGGAGAGGGGCTGCATTTCAAACCGACTCATGCTGGAGGCGGGCCGGAGCTGTTCTTCGACGAGGTTGACTTCCGGCTGAACCGGAAAGATCTGGAGATTTTTACGATCACACCCGAGACGCTCTCGCTGAGGCGGGGACGCTGCATCTGGCTGCTCTCGGGTGCGGATGGGCGCCGCCGCGATCTCTCTCTTGAGAAGGTGGAAGGGATCTTGCGATATCGGGAGCCGGACCAATACCAGCTGGATCCACTCACCGGGGAGTTTCATGGAGTCACGATCCGGATAGAAGCTTCGCTGACCAATGCTTCTCACCTGGCGAGCATTGAGTGGCCACAACGGGCTCGCATGCCGGATGCTCCACGCGGCGCATCAACGACGGAGTTCCTCCACCGGTTGGCGGAAGGACTGGAGCGATGCACGCTGGGTTCGAAGTCTCGCATCGCGCTTCGGCTCCAGGGCGATGTGCGGCAGACGAACAGTTTCAGCACCACGGCCGAGATCGATGTGCCCTGGGTTCAGTCGCCATGGCTGAACGGAACGAACGTGGCGTTCTCCGTCCAGATCTCCCCACCCGGCTCCGTTCAGAACCCTTTCGAACTTCGATGGACTCTCGCAGGTGTTTCCTGTGAGACACCCTGGGGTGGAGCGGACAGGTTGAATTTCGGAGGGACTTTGCGCCAGCGGGTCAGAGATCCATTTCCATCGAGTGGCAACTGGGTTCTGGAGACTGCCCGAGCCCGGATGCCTGATGTCGAATGGGGGGCGCTTTCGCTCCGAACATCCTTCCGAGGGATGACGAACCTTCCCGGGCAAATTGAGGTCGAGTGGGGAGCCCATGCGGCCGGGCTTCAGAGCCGCGAATGGTCAGGTGAAGTTGAGCGGGCGGAGGGCCGGTTGTCCTTGATGGTATCCGACTGGGTCCCGCTTGGCGGGCAGGTGGAGGTTGAGAGTTCCCGGGTGGAGGGCCCGGGAATGGCGGTCTTCAGGTCAGCCGTGAAAGTTGGTTTTGAGAACTCGCCCACGAACCGGTTCTGGGTGTCCGGCAAGACATCCGAAGGAGTTGAGACCTTGTTGTTGCAGAGACCGGTGTTCCCCAAGCTCGAGTTTGTGAAGATTGATGTCCAAGCCTCAACAGATTGGATCCAGACGCGCGGAGTGCTGGCGACCAACACGTCGCTGAAGGCGGAGTGGAGAGCGCCCGAGTTTGAACTGCAGTCGTTGCGAACGGAGTTTCACAAAGGCCGGGCTGATCTGAGCCTCCAGCTGGATACCTCGAGCCGACGTCTGGTCGCCACTTTGACGAACAGCACCGATATTCACTTGCTGTCGCCCTTCTTCAAAACCAACACCCGACGATGGCTGGCGCAGTATCAGTTCAAGGATCTTCCCTCGGTGCAGGCGAAAGCTGAGCTCCAACTGCCCCCTTGGGAGCGGTTGTTACCCTCGGCCGACCGCACGCTGGCCCAGCGGATCCAGGAAGTGCATTGGGACCAGGCGGTGATGCCTTCGTTCAGGCTTCGGGGGGAGATCCGCGCCCAGCGTGGAGGATTTCGCGGAGTGGAGTTTGACTCTGCAACCGCGACGATCATCGGGTCGAACCAGCTCTGGAGACTTCCAGACATCCATGCTGTTCGACCCGAAGGCGTACTGGATCTGGATCACGAATCTGATGAGGCGACGCGCGACTACGTATTTCGGGTGAAGAGTACCATTGATCCGAAGGCGATCCGCCCGCTCCTGCCCGAGTCTGCTCATGATGATCTTGCGTTGTTTGATTTTGGGACCCCTCCGCTGATTGAGGGAGAAGTGCGCGGACGCTGGCGTTCTCCTGAGCTTCTTACGGTCGACGCCCGGTTCGCGGCCACCAATATGAGCTTCCGGGGCGAAACCGCCTCGACGGTGGAGGTGCCGAGGTTGGTGTATTCGAACCGTCTCTTCCGGGGCTGGGATCTGTCCGTAACGCGGCCTGAGGGAAGTGGCAGGGTTGGGGAGCTTTGGTATCAGCTGGATGACAAGATGGTGCGAGTGACGAACGCGGCCACCACTCTGGACCTTGCACCGGTGTGTCGAGCGATTGGGCCTCAAGTTGCCCGCACCATGTCGGAATACGAGTTTCGCGCGCCGCCCGGGGTTCGTATGAGCGGCCTCATCGATACGCTTAAAGCCCGAGCGGAGAACGATCTTCACTTTGAGGTTGCTGCCACAAACTTTGCCTGGAAGGTTTTCCAGCTTGGGCGACTGGATGCCTCGGTTCACTGGGTTAAAGACCGGCTCGATCTGAGGGATGTGAGAGGAGATTTTTACGGAGGAGAGATTCATGGCGGGGCGGACTTTGACTTTGCGCCTGATCCAGGGTCGATGTTCCGTTTTGATCTCGCGGCCCGTGGCGTCGACCTTTCTCTGTTGATGAAAGATATCTCGTCGAAATCCAACAAGCTTGAGGGTCAGCTGGACTGTGATCTGTCCATTGCGGATGCGAATACGAACGACAAATTTACCTGGAACGGGCATGGAAGCGGACATTTGACCGATGGTTTGCTGTGGGATATCCCGGTGTTTGCGGGCATCTCACCTGCTCTCAATGCGCTGGCGCCTGGTTTGGGAAACAGCCGTGCCCGGCATGGGCGAGGCACATTCATCATTACGAATGGGGTGATCTTCACGGAGGATCTGGATATTCGTGCGACGGGGATGAGGATGAAGTCGAGCGGGACGGTGGATTTCGACAAGCGGGTTCAAGCGCGGATGGAAGCTGAACTGTTGCGGGACACGCCGGCTGTCGGGTTTCTCCTGAGCAAGCTGTTCTGGCCCGTATCAAAACTGTTCGAGTTCAAGATCACAGGGACATTGGACAAGCCGAAGACCGACCAGCTCTACATGGTTCCACGGATCCTCTTGGCCCCGCTGCATCCGATCAGGACGCTCAAGGGGATTTTTGGCGGACGCGAGAGAGACGAGACCGAATCGTCTCCCGAAGCTACAGTCCCTGAAGCTGAGAAAAAATGATCCAGTTGAGGGAGGGAAAGGGAAACTCTGCCTTCCCATCAAGTCACTGACAGTCTCCGATGCTGGGGGGACGGTTGATTTGATCAAAGGCGTGAACGATGCCGAACATGAAGCTCATCAAGACCGTCATTTCCCCAATGGATTCATAGGGGGTTTGCTTTGTGATGCTCCAGAGGATCATGCCGACAAAGTAAGCGATGAGTCTGAGGTATCGTTTCATGCGAGCATTGAGACGATGGCTGGTATCAGGCTGATACTTCGGAGCAAGGTTGAAGCTGATTGATCAGATTTCATTTTCGGATCAGCAATCATTCTCTTTGCTCCCTGCGGATAGATTTTGTGCCTTGAGCTCCCGGATCTGGACGCGCAAAGCCACAATGATCATGAGGAGGCCGAATATGGTGAGTGGCATCAAGATCCGATCCACGGCGAACCACAAGTCGCCAGTGCGAGTGAGATGTTCATGGAATCGCATCCCAAAAAAGAGAGCACCAGGTCCTCCCATGATCCAGAGAACACGAGTCCAGGGACTTTTCGCTTTCATATCGAGGACAGAGCCAAGATCTACACTGGAACGATACGAGCTGCTGGAGGGACAGAGAAACTCTGCCCCTCCAGCAAGTCGCTAACTGCCTTCGATGTTGGATTGACGCTTCAGTTCATCCAGCGCATGGAAGATGCCGAACATGAAGCTTAGTGATGCGGCCATTTCACCAATGGAGTCATAAGGGGTTTGCTTTGTTATCCCCCAGAGGATCATTCCAATGATGTAAGAGGTTAGCCTTAGGTATTTTTTCATGGTCTTCAGTCTTAACGC
>VHDG01000501.1 GCA_016871475.1 Verrucomicrobiota bacterium | reverse complement strand
CGGATTAAAATTCCCTGTCACCACGCGCGCCATGGCTTCCCCTGCATCCAGAATCCCGCCCGTCAGAGTGTGGCCGGCCCAAGCCGGGTGAGGCCGGGCTGATGCCAGGATCACGGTTTTGACCTGCGAGGGTGTGAGCTGGGAGGAATGGCTCCACAACAAAGCGGCGACGCCGCTGACAAAAGGTGCCGCCATGGAAGTTCCGGAGAGAAACTCATACCGTCCGTCGCGACGATATGTGCTGAGGATTCGTTCGCCGGGCGCAGCCAGATCCACGGTCCGGTTCCCGAAGTTGCTGAAGCTCGCTCGTCCATCGTCCGGTCGGCTCGCTGCCACCGAGAGAATACCGTCGCAGTCGAGTCCTGCTGGAAAGGCGGGCTGGTAATCGGTATCCACCGCCCGGTTGCCCGCAGCACAGATCGAGAGAATGCCTGCGGCCTCAGCTCTGCAGATGGCCTCGCGCAACGCCAGGCTTGGGACGGGTCCGCCCCAGCTGTTGTTGACGACGCGTATGTTCACTCCGCGACGACGCAGTTCCAGGAGGTAGTCGTATCCGCGAACAGCCCCTGCTGTTCCCGTTCCATCATCGGTCGTGAAGATTTTGATCGCTAGCAACCTGACGTTCCAGCAGACGCCTGCCGTTCCGATCCCGTTGTTGCCTGTGGCTCCGATGATTCCTGCGACATGGGAGCCGTGGCCGTCATCATCCGTGGAGGGAACTCCAGGTGGAAAGGTGTTGAGGCCGTGCACATCATCGGTTGCGCCATTGAGATCATCGTCAATTCCATTCCCGGCGATCTCACCTGGATTGACCCAGAGGTTGGGAACGAGGTCCGCCTGGGACGCATCAATTCCGCCATCGATGACGGCGACCACCACCTGGCTGCTTCCTGTGGAATGTTGCCAGGCCTGCGATGCTCGGATTGCTTGAAGCCCCCAGAGCTCGCTGAGTCTTGGGTCGTTGGGTGTTGAGAAACGCTCGATTCGATAATTGGGTTCGGCGAACTCCACGTCTGCCCTGGCTTTGAACCGTGCCAGTTCAGTTTCGAGATCGGAGCCCGGGGCCAGACCCAACAGTTGCCAGCCCAGCAACGGTGCATCTGCCTGCAGCCGCGCCCCTGAGAGATCACGGGCGGCCTGCAAGCCCGGGCCTGCAGGATCGGGTCTGAACTTGACCAGGATCTGACCCGGGATCGCTCCTCTGGGGGTGCCAGCTAAAGCGTTGCTCTGGAAAAGGAGCATCGCGGCGAGATACACACTCGTCCGAGACAAATGACACCAGAGGTTATCGGGCCGCATAATATGAGGACGGTCGTCCGAGTGTTGCAGGGATCACCGGATAACGGCCCTGGCACATGGTCTCCTCACTCGGTCCTTGGCCTGGTGCCTCCTCAAGGAAGGCGTAAGCGAAACCAGCGTGCTGGGGGATCTGAGGAAATCGGCTCCGTCACAACAAGCTCCCCACCAACTTGCACCGGCGGCGGGCACGGAAGCCAGTCCGAATCCTGGGTCAAGTCCGAGGCCCTCTCCATCCGGAAATCCGGGAACTGGGACGACCAGGCGAGTCGAAGCAGCACTGCGCTCAAACGACGCATCTGGATCTGGGGTGGACTGCCGGGAATCACCTGGAAGGCTTCCTGTGTCTCGCGAGCCGAGCCGTCTTCGAATGCGACGGTGACGATCCCCGTCGAGGCGCCTGAGGGCACCATGGCGAGCAGTTGACCTTGCCACACTTTGAAAGCTGCCGGGATGCCGTTGAAGGTTACGGACGACGCGCTTTCCAATTGAATCCCGGTGATGCGGATTTCACTGCCAATGAGTCCGCGACCCGGTGAGGTTGCGATGAGATCTGCTGCGGAAGGGCGCCAGCTCAGGTTTACGGTTCCAAAACCGGGAAGAGAGCGTGCGTTATCGGAAAACGCGTCCACAGCAAGGTGGTAGGTGACCCCTGCTGTCGCCTCGAGAGTGACCCGGCTCGTGCTCAGCTGATCATCGTCGTCATTGGAGGCGACCTCGGTGAGGGGTGTTGAAAAGTTTTCACCTGTGTAAACCGCCAGGAGCGTGTCGAAGTTGCTGCCTGACGTTTTGAAGACGACGCGGAAACTGGTGGGCGCGGTCCAGCGGAACCAGATCGATTTTCCACCCCGATCTCCCGCATGCGGAGGTTCATCGGTTTCGAGGGTGGCGTTGAAGTTCTCTGTCACGGAAAGTCCCGCTGCGCCGTAGATGCGTCTTGCGTTGGCAAAGTTGTCGGCGGCAGTGGTGGACCCTTCGTAAAGCCATTCCAGGGTATAACCACCCACGGCACCCTGAGACCCATCGATCGCGAGCGAGTAGGTCACTCCCGCCTGAGCTGAGAGATTCAGTTCAGCGGGTGACGCGCTGGAAACCCCGGGGGCGGAGATTAGATCCAGAAGCGTGTCGCCGAGGTAGGCTGCCAGCCGTGCCGAGAAGACGCCTCTCTGGCCATTGAAGCGAATCAAGCCGGTCCGAGGTGCGGTCCATCGAAACCAGACAGAAGCTGCGGCCGGCTCCCCTGCGTGGTGAGGTTCCGATTCTTCCGCAGTGGCTCCCAAATTGTGACCTTCGATCAGGCCTGCGATGCCGGTGATTGTTGATGCTCCGGAAAATGAATCATTCTTCGGAGGGGGTAGCTGCTGGGTCCAGGCCAGGCGAAACCGGCCGGTTTCCCCCGAGCGTCCTCCGACACAGATCCGGTATCTTTCACCAGCCTCCGCCTGCCAGGTCACCCGGCTGTTTGTGTTTTGGTCGTCGATGTCATCGTTGATGGCGATCTCTTGAAGATCTCCGAGCTCCGACCCGGTGAACACCGCGAGAACAGGGTTGAACGCGGCAGCTCGCGTTTCGAAGCTCGCCTGGCCTGAGGTGCTTGGAGCCCACGCGAACCAGATAGTACCGCCGACATCCGCGGCTATTGGGGGAAATTCCCCGACTTCCACCCCTGCTCCTCCGGTTCCGGATTCCTTCTCCCCGATGGGGCCCTGGAGGTATTCGAATCTCTCGAAGAGGTCGTTGGCCGGAATGGAACTCCAGGACAGTTGAAATGTTCCCTGAAAGCCGAGGGGTGAATCCACCCGGACATACAGTTCCTGTGTGGGGTCTGCGCTGACTCTCAACTCTCCCCCCAAAGCGTCGGCTGTCAGCAAGTCGAGTGAGCTGAGGGAATTACCCGTGAGCACCGCAAGCGATGGGATAAAATCGACTCCGCTTGCCTGGAACCTGGCCTGAATGGGGTAGGGAGCTCGCCATCGATACCAGACTGATTTCCCCGCGGCTTCCGGATCCGGCACGGGTTCGCCTTTTTCCATCGTTGCACCCCGGTTGGAGCCGGAGAGAGACCCTGCGACTCCATCAAGCCGGATGGCCCGCGAGAACCGGTCATTCGCGGGAGGGACCCCCTGTCCATGCAGGCTTCCGTGGATCAAGCAAACTCCGATGGCTCCCACCAGGGCTGAAGACCCGTGGGAGGCAATGTGCCTGAGCAGACGGACCGCTGCTCGGGAACGCGCTGTCGCTACGCCCCTGGCAACCGGAACCAATTTGCTCTGATGCTTCATCAACTCGTCACGGGAGTGGAAACAGAGCGTAAGCTAATTCTGCATTCCTGACTGCACAAGGCCCAGATCAACGACGAAACGCCCTGCCTACGACTCTGGGGTCCCCATCTGTCTCGAAATCATCCAAACCGACCCCTCACGCCGAACCCACTCTGTTGCTTGCTTTTGAGTTCCCACCTTAGACAGACAACCGCTCAAACGCTCACGGCCAAAGCCAGGGTCAATTGGGGTCAGAGCAGCTCAATAAACTATTCACTAAGACGCCTGGGCTCCCAAGTAGAGTCTGGGGACGCGTGCCGTGATGCAGGTAAAGACCTCAAAGACAATGGTGTCCATC
>VHDG01000500.1 GCA_016871475.1 Verrucomicrobiota bacterium | reverse complement strand
GGGGTTTTTCTGGGAGTGGGAAGAACGGACACCTTGCCCTCGGCATCGCGTCCAAGCCTGGGTCGTTGACCTGTCAACTCGATAGCCTCGCGCACTCCGATCACTCCCGTGGGGTCTATGCGCCTGTATTCGTAGGTCTTGGCTCCGCTTTGAAACAGAACGTGCGCGGATCCTGCCGGGTCGGTCGTCGCCTGCGGAGTTGAGAAAGACGCTGTAGGACCAAGCTCAACCACCCGTGGAGTTACCGAATCTGATTCATCAGCGACACGGACAAAAAGAGTCAACGCCTTCTGGTGATAGGCTTGCTGGAGGGAATAGCGAACCACTCTCCGCCCACCGTCAGGCAGGGAGACTCCGCAAACCTCCTCCCAAAGCTGCGCCCCCCGAATGATCTCGAAGGAAATCGAGGAGCTTTGCGCGGTCTGGTTCGCAGAGGGAAATCGGGCAAATGCCGTCATCCGATAGGTGCCTGGATTGCTGAAGTCAAAAGACTCGGATAGATCCACCACCTTTCGGACTGATTCAGCCGCAGCCAGGTCAAACTGGCCGCCTCCGATCAGCTCCCGGGAAGGGGTCACCACTTTGCCATCGAATGTTTCCACTGAGATGCTGAGCCAGTCCACTTGCTCCCCAACCTTCAATGGCTGCCCAGTCTTGTTTTCAATACGCAGAGCCACCGGCAGGGTCTGGTTTCGAAGAAACTGCTTTTGCGGAATTTGAATATCGAGCGTGACCTGTGCATGCGCCTGGAGCGATAGCCACATAAAACTGAAACACGCGATGGCGAGCAGCGCTGAGAAATGGCCTGGCATCAAATAGAACCTAGGAACAGTCGTTTGCATGGTGGCAAGCATGCGACCCTTCACGAGTCATGCGCAAGTCTGACGACCAAGATAGTGCAGCTATTCGAGGACGCGGAGAACCGCACTAAAAAGCGTGAACCCCGGCCGCCGTCGCCGGCTGCAGATCCGAGAGACAAGCAGAGATACGCTCAGCAGGTGCCTCAGGGGGAATCGAATGGAGACACTCGATGGCCAGCGGGCGCGAGCACCGGGACTTCATGCAAGGCACGCAAGGAAGAGAGGCCTGGATGACGTCAGCTTCCTGGCGGTAAGGCCCTGTTCGATACGGACTCGTTGGGCCGAACAAAGCAACAACGGGCTTCTTCATGGCAGCTGCGACATGCATGGGTCCGGTGTCGTTGGTAAGCATCACACGGCAGGAGCGGATCCATTCCACCATCTCGGGAAGGGTGGTCTTGCCAGTGAGGTTGAGACTGCGATCTGGGGCAACAGCACAGAGCCGGTCCGCCATCAGCATGTCCCCTGCCCCTCCCAGGATGACGAATCCAACCTCAGGCCATTGGCTGGCGACTTCCTTCATCGCGCTCTCGAATTTCTCGATGGGATAGCGTTTGTTCCACCAGCGTGCGCCTGGATGAACGCAGATCCAGCTCTCAAACAGGCCTCGCTTTGCCGCTTCAATAGATCGAGCCGGCTCTCCTCTCTTCGGCAGCCACTGGAAACGGTCATGGACCGGAACTCCGAGAACACGGAGAACCTCGAGGTACCAATCCACTGCATGCGTCGTCCAGGATGGACGTGAGACCCGGACGTCATAGAAAGCGGACGCTCCTTCGCGGGGATCCTCGACACCAACGGTGAGTTTCCCGCGCGCAGCCCAGGCCACCAATCCGCTCCGCGCCAAGCCCTGGAGATCAATGACCCAGTCGAATCGCTGTCGTCGCATGGATCGGATGGATCGAATCAAACCGCCAACGCCGGAAAGTGTGCAGAGGCCGGCACGATCGAACGGGATCACTTCATCGAGATCTGGATCCCCTCGCAGCAAATCACCCAGGGAGGTCTCAACCCACCAGGCGATCCATGCTTTGGGGAAGCGAAGTCGAAGCAGCCGAAGAACAGGAATGGCGTGTATGACATCACCCAGCGAACTCGGCTTGAGGATCAGTATCCTCAACCCGGAACCATCGATCGAACACGTCGACCAAGCAGCGGGAAGATGTGGAAGCTTTCCAGCCATTCGGGCATTGGCGTATCAACCGGGGCAGACCCGGCTGGAAGTCGCATGTCTGCTACTTTCCATGGGACAGCCTATCAGCCAGACGGGGTGGAAGCCCGCCTTCCAATATCTTTCGCTGGGCTGTCGCAATGTCGTAGTCAAGCCGACGCAGTTCGATGGTCTGCTCATCCAGGTCGTAAACCACATAGGCAGCCTTGGGGTTCTGATCACGAGGCTGACCGACACTACCCACGTTGACAAAATACTTGCGGCCGGTTTCCACCTTGAACTTCGAGTAGGTGCCTCCACGAACGGTGCTATCCTTGATGAACGCAACCGGCACGTGTGTATGGCCGAAGAAGCAGACGCCTGTGTTTTGATAGGTGAAGCTCGCAGCGGCAGCGAGCTTGTCGAAAACGTAACCCCAACGCTGGGGAACGTCCAAAGTCGCGTGGACCATCGTGAAGTTGGCCACCAAACGCACGTAGCGAAGATCTTTCAGCCATTGACGCTCCTCTGAAGTCAGTTGCTGGCGCGTCCACTGCACCGCCTCTGCTGCGTGAGGATTAAAGCCCTCAAGGCCTTCATCCATCGAGCAATACTCATCATGGTTGCCCTTCACACAAGGCATGCCCATCCCGCGAACAATCCCGAGACATTCGCGAGGATTAGCGCCGTACCCAACCACGTCGCCGATGCAGCAATAGTGAGTACAGTTTTGAGCCTTGGCGTCGGCTAGGACCACGTCCAAGGCCTCCAGGTTCGAATGTATGTCAGCAATGACAGCGTACTTCATCGTTTCAGCTCTTATCGAATAATCTCAAAACCTCTGTAGCCACCCGTCGGAGGGGCCCAAATGACATCCTCAGACCGGATTCGTGGCCCAAGACCTGACTGGCGAACGGCTTCAAGAAAGGCTCTCAACTCCGCTGAGTCACCTTCTGCAACCAACTCCACACGCCCATCAGGCAGGTTCCTCACCGTCCCCGCCACTTCATAACCCGTCGAGACAACCTTCGCGTTGTACCGGAAGCCCACACCCTGGACCTTTCCAGAATACAGAACCCGGACAGACTCACGTTTGTTGGAATGCATTGCCTCGATTGAATCCTTCCAAAACAAAAAAGGGGCAACAGTCGCTTCAAGACACCGGGCAGGATCAAGCCATAGTACCGAACGGTGAAGCAACGATTTAATTCGCTTTTGATGGAACGTGCAGGTCCTGGTTCTTTTCGCTGTCCAACCTGCACATCCATAAGTAAATCAACGGGGTGCGCTCATTACGGACACCGGTTTCGATGCAGAGAGCTTCCATCGCATGGCGGAGCGAGGGCCGGGCTATCGCTCTGATACCGACGATGGGGTATCTGCACCCAGGGCACGCCGGCCTGATCCGGCGCGCCCGAAGCCTCGTGGGCCGCAGAGGGATCGTCGTCGTCAGCATCTTCGTCAATCCCACCCAGTTTGCCCCCTCTGAAGATCTGGCGAAATACCCCCGGGATTTGTCCCGCGACCGCCGACTGTGCCAGGACAACTCCGTGGATGCCTTGTTCCTACCCTCCGAGGAATCGATGTATCCCGGCAGAATCACAGGAGCATACTCCACTTATGTGACCGAAACGTGCATCTCCCAAGGCATGGAAGGAACCTCGAGACCAACCCATTTTCAGGGAGTAACCACCGTGGTGGCGAAGCTGTTCAACTGCGTGCTCCCGCACATATCAGTTTTTGGTGAGAAGGACTTCCAGCAAGCAGCTGTGATCAAACGGATGACGGCAGATCTGAACTTTCCCATCAAGATTGTGATCGCCCCGACCACTCGAGAGGCTGACGGCCTGGCGATGAGCTCCCGCAATTCCTATCTGTCAGAAGATCAACGAAGAGCGGCCACATGT
>VHDG01000499.1 GCA_016871475.1 Verrucomicrobiota bacterium | reverse complement strand
AAACTCTTCCCCCTGGTTGGGCAACACGAGTCTTCCAAAAGATTGTCCGGGAAGCTGAGCTCCGAACTGGAACCCATGCGAGTAACCCAACAGATTGCCGGCGGCATTCGCAGCAAAGAGGTAGATATCGTCGCCCATGGAGGAAAGGGAGAACCCTTGCAGACCAATGCCATAGGCTGACTCAGCCACAGTCCAATATCCCCCGGGGGCGATAATGGTTCCGTCTGGAATCCGGTATTTGAAAGGAGTCTTGGGATCATCGCTCAGGAACCATCCACTGATGTTGGCGGGCTGAGACGTCGGATTATGCAACTCGACCTGATCACCGGCTGGATCCTCGGAGCGCGTGGAAGCTTCATTGACGACAACCTCCACCACGGAACCTCCCGCAGGTTCGGCACGTCCCGGGGTGCCGTTGACGGTAGATCCGGCTCTCCAGCTCGAGGAGTGTCCCCAATCTTCAAGAGAAGTGTTTTCAGATCGAATCACCAGGGAGAACCCGAACCCGTCGGTCGTCTTGCCCCAGTCGTCCGAGTATTCGAAGTCATGAATTGATTCGCCGGCAGGGCCAGTGAACACGATCCGCCCACGGGCGTTATTGAGGGAACCTTCATACTGTCCGGCAACCACGATGGCAGGATCGGGATAGCGCTGGCGAAAAGCATTCGTGTTCGCAACCACCACCACACGTGAAGCCGGTGTGAGGGTTATTGGGGGGAACATAAAAGATACGCCGTTCCAGGCCAGCGGAATCCGGTTGGGAACACCCGGTGTGAGGGTTATTGGGGGGAACATAAAAGATACTTCGCCTCTGATGCGGGATCCGCCCAGCGAGATCGAGGTCGCCCCGAGGTTTGCAATCTCAACGAACTCAAATGCCTCAGGGCTGTTGGTGTCTGCGAGCCCGGGCGCGGCCGGATGATACATCAATTCAGTCAGGCGAAGGCCGGGTATGGAAGTGATGTACGAGGCTGATTCCGGAGGGCTCCAAGTGCGATACCAGGAACCGGTGCGATATGCGCGCGCAAAAACCCATGTGTTCTCATCGATGGTGAGCGTCACGGGCGAGGTGTTGCTCATGACTCCGGATGCCACCATGCCGCCCGGTTGACGTGGGTCGCTGCCGTCCAGCGTGTAGTACAAGACTGTTCCCGTGGCAGGCGTGAGCGTAACCGTTGTTCCCGGCGTGACGCGTCCACCGGGGGCACTCAGCGAAGGTGGACGGGTGAATTGTCCATCGATCCATAGATAACGGCCGTGAACCCACTTCTTCATCTGACCAATGATGCTGTTCGCGGTTGTGCCACGATAAAACAGAGGTTTTGCGAAATCCACGTCACGACCGTCCCCCGTACCATCTGGATTCGGCCAAAGATCGACCCCTACCACCTCGGCGCGGTATTTGCCCCAAAGATCCCGAGCGACAGACTCATCCAGGAAGCTGGAAATCTTATCGATGCGCCCCCAGAGGTTGGTGGCATTGAAGAGGTTCGTGCGGAGAATTCCCCAGCGATCGGCGATCTTCTGGTTGAAATCGGGATCTCCACCCGGCCCGGGCCCATTGCCTGAGCCGTCTGCGAGAAGAGTTCCCATGTTGGGGGAGCCGTTGATCAGGCGGCGGAGCCAGATGTGCTCATTAGCCGACATCCCCTGGTCCTCCTCGGCGTAGTACCAGCCATTGGTTTGACCGCCGCGCAGGTAGTCCGCATTGCCGAAGGAGAGATTCCAGTCCCAGACCGGGCCGGCTTTCACCTTGCCGCCGCGGTCTTTGTGAAAATAGGTGCTGAGCCGTACCCCATCGATCTGCTTGGTGAACTCCACCAACCAGTGGAAATCCACGAACGAATCGATGTCGAGATAGTGGGAGTAATGGTTGGTACCCGTGAGCGAAAGCCAGTTGTTCGTGTAGAGAGCCCGCTCCATCCGGTTCAGATATCGAACGAGGGAGCCGAGTTGATTGCTTCCAGACGGGGTCAGTCTCGTGGAGGAGGGAGCTGTTCGAAGCTCAATGGGCCTGGGCTCATGCAACTTCAGCGCCTGCCCCGGAAAACCAAGGTTGCTACCTCCGACGGTGGTGAAATCAAGATCGTTGGGACTGGGCTTGTCCTTCTTGAAAATGTAGCCGCCTGAAATGTCCGGTTCGGTGGTGTCGAGGGGGCCCAGACGTTTGATATCCACTCGGTTCTTTCCGGCCTTAATCGACTCAAAGAGAAACATCACCCCCAAGTAATCCTGCGGATACCTCAACTTCCCGCCACCTGTGTCCACGAATACCTCCACATACCGTCGGCGAGGGGAATAGTTGCCCATCAGATCGAACAATTCGTAGGCGAGGAAGTCGTTCATGACTGTCTTGTCGTTGAAGGGATTGCGAAGTTTCCAGTCTGCTTCCGCCGGAAGCCCCAGGAGAGGAATGTCGAGATCCTCCCCCATCGCGTCATGCACCTCTATTCGGTAAGGCGGTTTGGAGAACCCTGACGAGGTCTGTCCGAAGATTTCGTATCCCGCATTTCCGAGAAACTCCGGCTGCCCGGAGAATGAACTGCGTCCATTCAAACCGGTGTCCATCACCAGAAATGTCCCTTCCACGCGCGGCGAACCGGAGACCACATCGGGGCCGATGGGTCGTCCTGATGTGCTCATCACCAGGATGGGCAGCTTGGATGTGAAGTTCACGACGTTGGTCTCCAACAGGACATAATTGCGCGCTTCCACAGGCCCGGGAAGCAGGCCTGAACCCTGGGCTGGAAACACCCGAGCCTTGAGAATTGCGCTTCCTGAGAAAGTCAGGGGCGTGGTGTAAACCGGTGAGTTGGTCAGTGGAATACTTCCATTGGTGGTGTAGCGAATCACTCCGGAGGGAGCAGACATCGTAAGAGAGATCGACTGATTCGTGAACACTCCAGAATCAAGCGAGATGAGCACCTGAGGGGCAAACCCCGCTCCCGACGTTGAATTGGTACGCCCCGGCGTCGGTATGGTGAAGAATCCTGTGATGGTCGGATTGTTCACATCGCGTCCGTAGCTGATGTCCCGCTGTTGCGTAGGATAGGGCGAGAAGAAGGAAACGATATTCGACTGGGGATTGACCAAGGCGAGGAAGGAGGGGGAGGAAGACAATCGGAAGTTCGTGTGAAGCGGAGCCGCGATATTGGTCCGATCCTTCGAGGAGGCCCAGACCAGCAGAAACCCCTTTGAAGCAATAGGCGACAAGCCGTCAGGGAACCTCCATTTCCCCAGATTCGAGGCGCTGTCGGTCAGAAACCATCCGTCCAGAGTCGCTGGCAGATTGCCCCGGTTTGAGATCTCTATCCAATCTGATCGATCAGCGTCGTCGTCCACTATGCCGATCTGGTTGTTCGCCAGAAACTCACTGATGATGAAGTTTTTGTCCTCAGCGATCACGGAGTTCACCGCATAGCTCCATTGTCCACCCGCAAAGGGCGTTGGGGGCTCGTTGCGGTCGGTAATTCCATGGCCGTCTATCCATTCCACGTTCACGGGACCATCAGGCTGCGGCGGGAAGATGAAAGTGAAGTCATTGGGATTGTTGGTGATGATGGACGTTGCCGGTGAACCGTTGATCCGGAGATCAGAGGCCTCAACGCCAACGACTAAGGAGTTGAAGATGACATTGATCTGGCTCAGATCGAGCAACAGGGATCCAGCCGGAGGATTCTGGGATGCCACCTGGGGGGGGATCTGTCCGAGAACCTGGGGAGATGTGGAGGAAAGAAGGCACAAGGCCAGCAAACACGTGAGAAACCGTGGATTCTTCATAAGCATCAAAAAAACCCCAGGCAATCGAGCGTCGGCCACCCTTTCCAGGACTGTGCGATGCGACAAAAACACAGGTTTTCCTGGGTGGGCTGAGCGACGGTTGCTATGGATGCACACACTGAACACAAGTCGTAAGA
>VHDG01000498.1 GCA_016871475.1 Verrucomicrobiota bacterium | reverse complement strand
TGAAGATCAGCAGGTTGCTGCTCGTGCAGGCAACTCCTGAGGCGTTTGTCCCCAGCGACTCGATTGTCAGTCGCCTCTCCGCCACAGCAAACTTGCAGGGCTTTACGGCGTTGAAGTGCGCGTGGTCATCCCATGAGTCCGTGTCGCATGGAAGGTTGATCCCTCCGATGGAACTTCACGAGTCACCCAGCGGGTCGTCGATCGCTGTCGCCTCGAGTCCCGTGGCCGGACGCGGGGAGGTCGCACTGCGTGTCTTCGCTCCCAAAACGGGGAGGTATCGATTGAGGATTCAGATGGCTCGAAGCCCGGAGGTAATGGAGCACGACAGTGTCAATCTGTTGTTGAACGGCCAGGAATGGATCGCCCTGTGCGAGGCGGGAGCGGGTCTTCAATGGTCGGATCGGGTTGGTCGGACGGAGGACCAGGTGCGAAACATGTCACGAGCGGATCAGTGGGTGAGGCTACCTGCCGGCTGGCATCAGGTTCTCCTTCGCTCCAGGCATCCGGATGTCTCTATAGCTCAGCTGGGGTTGGACCTCTTGGATTAGGGGCGATCCTCCACGGGCCTTTGTCAAAGCGAGGATTCAGCGATATCCTCCTAGCCTCTTAATCGACTAATCCGGCCTCCAACCCGGGCCGTACTTAATCCTCGATCGTGCTGAGTTTCAGCTGATCTACCTATAGTTGACGCTTGATCAGCACTCCGTTGACTTATAGTTTGCGCAGGCTGCCGGTAGGTGGGACTTTGAATCGTGAAAGCCCTCGACGGGAGCCTCACATGCTTTTGCGGAAAGGGTTGAACCCGCACTTGTCAAGAGGGCTGGATTGAATGTTCGACTTGCTTGTCCTTATGAAGTTCCGCGACACGGTCATTTTTTGTGCAGATCCACAAGGGCTTTCCTCCTGTCCATTATCCTCTTGGATAGTTTGCGCAGGCTGCCGGTAGGCGGGACTTTGAATCGTGAAAGCCGTCGACGGGAGCCTCACATGCTTTTGCGGAAAGGGTTGAACCCGCACTTGTCAAGAGGGCTGGATTGAATGTTCGACTTGCTTGTCCTAATGAAGTTACGCGACACGGTCATTTTTTTGTGCAGATCCACAAGGGCTTTCCTCCTGTCCATTGTCCTCTTGGCCACGGGCGGGATCGATTCACGCGGTGCTATTCTCAAGACACCAGCTTCCTTGCTTCGCTTCCCCCAGTCCCCTCAATTTGAGGGTTACCATTTGTCCAATGCACTCGGTGGGCTCCGATTTGAAGTTCCTGTGGCCATCGCCAGTCCGCCGGGAGAGACCAACACGCTCTTCATTGCGGAGCGCACAGGGACCATCCAGGTCGTTACCAACCTCGCCGATCCCACAAAGACACGTTTCGTGGACGTTCTTGCGACGACATTTTCCTATAATATCGAGTCGGGGCTTCTGGGGTTAGCTTTCCATCCTGGTTATCAGACCAACCGGCTCTTCTACACTTTCCGAACCGGCCTTCATCCAGGGATCGGGTATGCGAGCCTGCTCGTTGAGCACGCCACCCTCCCCGATGACCACTCCCGCCTGGATGCATCACGGGAACGCCTGATCTTTGCACTCTCGGATCCCAGTGATGAACACAATGCAGGCGACATTCAGTTCGGCCCGGATGGTTACCTTTATCTTGGTATGGGAGATGCCGGACCTTTTGTTGCTACCAAGGAGAATCCTCAAGCAATCGATGAAAGTATGGCGGGTGTGATTCTGCGACTGGATGTGGATCACCGTCCTGAAAGTCTGGTCCCCAGCCCGCTCCTGGGAGCTTTTCTCAACTACAAAATTCCTTCTGACAATCCGTTTGTCGGTATCGCCAACTACCAGGGACTGGCTATTGCAGCTCAGAACCTCCGCACTGAGATCTTCGCGCTGGGTCTCAGGAATCCCTGGCGCATGAGTTTCGACAGGGTCACTGGACGTCTTTTTTGTGGAGATGTCGGAAGCGATCGTGTTGAGGAGATCAACGAAATCGTGAGAGGGGCGAACTACGGCTGGCCTTATTTTGAGGGCACGATCCCTGGTCGTGAGCTTCCGCCCTGGGTCCCCGCGGGGTTCACTTTCTCTCCACCGATACTGGGTTACTCGAGGGGGGCGGGACCTTATGAGGGTAATGCGGTGATCGGAGGCGTGTTCTATCACGGGTCGGCAATTCCACAGCTGTCCGGGAAATACTTGTTTGGCGACAATGTCCGCGGGCATGTCTGGGTGCTGAATGAAAGCGAAGAAGGTGCCGGGTTTACCAGGATTGCCGGAGATCCTGGAGTGTCGGCGTTTGGTACAGATCCCCGCGACGGTGAGATCCTAATCGCAAACCATCTGAGCGGGATCATCCTGAAACTGGTGCACGTCGAACCAACCCAGGCAGTTTTTCCGCGAACACTCAGAGAGTCGGGGATTTTTCAGGATTTGCTGTCACTACAGCCCTCTCCGGGTCTCATCCCCTACAGTCTGAACAATCCTTTTTGGTCCGATCATGCCATTAAGAGCCGATGGTTCGGTCTGCAGGGAGCGACGGATACCATGACCTTCAGCAAACAAGGCAACTGGCAGTTCCCGACCGGAGCAGTTTGGATCAAACATTTCGAGATGGAGATGACCAATGGGGTTCCTTCCTCAAAGCGTCGTCTGGAGACACGCTTCCTCCTTCGGAACCTGGATGGAGTCTATGGAGGTACCTATCGATGGGATGAGTCACAACAAAATGCGTTTCTTGTGCCCGAGGGCGGGTTGGATGAGACCCTCCACATTCAAGGGGAATTTCAGGTGAGAACCCAGAAGTGGCGCTATCCGTCGAGGGCGGAGTGCAATGCCTGCCATACTCCGGCAGGGGGATATGCCCTGGGATTCAATTCGTCTCAACTCAATCGAGACCACAATTATGGATCCGGCGTGCATGAGAACCAGATCGAGGCGCTGAAGAAAGCGGGTTACTTTTCCGACCCAGGACCGGACGACCTGTCCGTCCTGCAGCCTCTTGCTGCTCATTCGAACACCAATTATCCCATAGCCTATCGCGCCAGGAGTTACATCGACGCCAACTGCTCTCAATGTCACCAGGAGGGTAGCATGGCCACCTTGGATGTCTTTTGGGATGGAAAGTTTGAGACTCCGACTGAGAGCTCGCGGCTGTTGGAGCGTTATATGGTCCCGGGTAATCCGTTGGAATCGCTGTTGTTCCAGCGGATTACAGACTTGGACCGACTGATGCCTCCTGTTGGAAGCAGCGTTTTGAACACGAATGGAATTGAGCTGCTGCGAGAATGGATCGCTTCTTACCCACCCACGCCTTGGATAGCCCGCGATATTGGTTCTCCCGTCCTACCCGGATCCTCTTCCTTGATGGATGGAAAGTGGACAGTGAGTTCCGCTGGGCGGAGGGCATGGGGTCAAAGCGATGACATACATTTTATTTCCCAAGAGGTGGCGGACTCTTTCCAGATCAAAGGCCGACTCGGGAGAATTCTGGGTCCGGCGAATTCGGCAAACGGAGGTCTGATGATCCGGTCAGGGCTTTCCCCTCAATCTGCTCACGCCTTCCTGGCCTGTTGGGCAGACGGTACTCTGGGCTTTCAGACCCGCGCGATATCGAATGAACCCGCTCGGTCGCTCCAGTTGGCGGATGCCTCGCAAGGAGATTGGCTTCGGCTGATCAGGAATGGCGGCCAAGTGGCAGCCTCTGTGTCTCGTGACGGGATCAACTGGACGGATGTCGGGGTTTCAAGCGTTGAGCTCGGTGCGTCCGTAAGCGCAGGGATGGCGAGTTCGTCCGGTGATCCACAGGCTTTTTCCCATGTTGATTTCGAGCATGTGCATCTTGTCAGCGCTCGCATGGCCGATCTTCCTCAGCCATTGCCTCAGACATTACCCGCAAGGGTTGAGTTGGAGGCACTGGTTCAGGC
>VHDG01000497.1 GCA_016871475.1 Verrucomicrobiota bacterium | reverse complement strand
TAATGACCTGTCCCTTTATTGGATGGATTTTCACTGACTCACGCAAGAACCACTCTTTTGTTGGAGCTTCGTCGAATGACCTGTCGCATTATTTGTGACGGATTTGGGAAGGAGCGAGCATGAATCTGGAGTAGACCCCCGGGTCTGCCGGTTATTGGAGTCTCTGACTTCATGATGCCTCACCTGCCCATGGCCTTATTCGAGGATCAGGGGGCTCCCTGCTTCAGGTCGTTGCTGAGCTTTCCAGTCTCTCCACCACGGAGCCCCCCTTTTTATTTCCAACCGGCCTGGGAACCTCGACAGCACATGGCGATCCCATCGCCACGTTTCCCACGCCCGGGGAATAATTCGCACCGATCCACTGCGCGCCATCAAACCAGCGCCAGTGGGCTTTCAGCATTTGCAGATCCAGTCGTCGGATGTCTACGGGTCTCTGCTCCCACGGCTCATGCCACAATCGAAATCCCATGGACACGCCGCCTCCGCAGTTGAACGCCGCGTAACGCTCCATGAGCCACTCATCCAGTGATCCAGGCTCGCACCGTTTCCAAGCAGCGGCCGGCGCAACCTACCCTTCGTAGTGAAACTCGAGGTGTGTTGTCGAATCCCGAACGGTGCCCGTCAGCGCCAGGTCCTGTTTGTGAACGTGCCGGTATTCCAACGAGCCCAGCCGTTACGGAATGCTGAAGAGCCTGGGACCAAGCCAGCAGCTCAAGGGATTCGGAACCCACTCAGCCAGAAATGAGATTCCCGGCGTGCCTTCGCATCGGACGTAGGTGCGCACGTTCAGAAATTCATGCGACCGAATGGGAGCCAGTGCCCACCCGCCGAACCGACCCAGATGCTGCAGGCGCATGTTCGCCATTCGAAACGCCACGAGAGTGATAAAGGCGCGGCTGTTCCAGAGATCTAGATCGAAGGGGGTGTCTGTTTGAAGCGCCTGCGCGTCGACCTCGAAGTGCAGCATGAGCAGCCGCTGCCAGTCTCCCAGCAGCAGAGCGCAGGATCGTACTCCGGGATCTGTGATACCCGCATTCACATGTGCCTTGTTTGCTTGTTCCAGCTTACCCTTCAGCCCCGTCGGATAAGGTCTCGGATGGCATCGACGACATTCTTGAATTGGAATTTGAATCCAGCCTGCATGAGTCGCCCTGGCACCACTCGGCGGCTCTTCAAAATCAGTTCCGTCTCCGTCCGCAGCAGCCATGCCCCGGCTTCCAGCATCCATCGGGCAGCTGGGAGCCCCAAAGGCATGCCCATCGCCCTTCGCATCTCCTGCATGAGTTCTGCGTTCGGCAGGGGGTTGGGAGCTGCGATGTTGATGGCTCCGTCGATCTCCTCGTGCTCCAGCACAAAATCGAGGGCGCGACACAGATCGTCCTGATGTACCCAAGACACAAACTGGTGCCCATCTCCCATCCGCCCCCCCAGGCCGAGCCGTGTCAGGCGGCGCAGGACGGGAAAAACGCTGTTTCGACCCAATCCCATCACCATCGCAGCCCGCAGCTTCACTTTCCGCGCCTGCAGGGTGGCCGAAAAATCGACGGCGTCCTCCCAGGCCTTGGCGACTTCCACCGAGAAGGCGTCGTTTGCGGAGGGAGTCGCGCCTGTCTCTCCTGTTTCATCCCAGGCGGGGCCGAACGTGTGGCGGTAAATTGTGGCGGTGCTGGCGTTGAGCCAGGTACGGGGCGGACGACGGCAGTCACGGATCACTTCGCCGATCAGTCGCGTCGATTGGACGCGCGACTCCAGAATCTCCCTGCGGTTTCGGTCGTGATACCTGCAGTCCACCGACCGGCCTGCCAGGTTGATTACCACGTCGGCACCCTCGAACTCCGCAGCCCACGGACCGGTATCAATGCCGTCCCAGGTGAGGCTGCGGACTCCGGGCAACGCAGGCGTTTGTTTTCGAGAGAGCACCACCACGTCGAAGCCGGCGCGAACATAATGCTGCTGCAATACACCACCCATGAATCCAGAGCCCCCGGCCAGAATGATGCGTTGTGGTTTCATGGAAGTTCAAAGAGTGCAGCCCGACGATGGGGGCGGCACCGAGGGGTTGTTGCGACAGATCCCGGGCCGGACGCCGGGCCGAGCGAATGCCAGCGATGAGGCACATCGCGCATGACGAATGCGCTATCGAACTCCAATCCCCCATCCGGCGTGTGAAACCAAGTGTCCAGGAGCGAGCTCCGAGCTTTATCAATGCGAAGAGGCTTGAGTTCCCACACGTCTGCATCGAGTCGTGCCCCTTCCAACCCGGTGCCATCCCGGGCCACCGACCAGCCGTCGCAGCCGTTGCTGAAGAAGCGGGAGGCTTCTTCGAGGGTGGGGAAGACCGATCCAGGTGGCATTGACTCGGAGGGACGAGCAACAACTTCGACCTCCGTGTCGCCTTCGGTGGCGACGAATCGCACTCGGATCACTCCTTTGGTCTCATGACAATCGAACTGCCCCCTGTGATGCACGCCGGGGAAGAGGTGTCCACCGACCCATTTGTTGAGGGAGGAGTTGGTATGTCTCCGAGCCACGAATACGCCCTCCCGGGTGGATCCCGACTCAGACCATTCGACTGCGATCCGATGGGCGGCATTTTCAGAGGCGACTCCGAATGGCTCCGGCATCCATGCCGGGCGCAAGTGTTCAAGTCGGATGAGGCAGATGCCCACCAGGCTGGCACCATGAACCAGTTTGGGTCGGAACGGATGCGCGAGGATGCGAGCGACCCGGCGGGGATCGCCCCGGAAGTTGACGAGGATCCTGCGTCGCATGGTGGCCGCAACGGGGGCGAGCATGGGGACGTTGAGAGTGGTCATGTTTTTCCTCCGGTGACCGCCGTCCAGAAATAGAACAACGGCGGAATGATGAAAGTGATGTTGAGTGCGAGGTGGCCGAGTTTCCGTGCGGGAGTGGTGAGGAATGGCGTCAGGTCGAACACGAACAGGGCAACTGCGCACTGGATCAGCCAGAATGTCCCCAGGAAAGCGCACACGGCTCTGGCCAGCGGAGTCCCTGACGCCAGATCGTCGGCCATCAGTATGCTCACCGTCCCGAATCCAGCGATGCACACGGCGAGGAAAATGAAGTAGACCCAGAACAGGCGACGCGGGAATTCAGGCAGGGACTTGAGGGGAGCCCGGATCCCTGTTGCCGCCGGCATGCAGGCGCCGGCGACCAAGATTCCGATGTGTGCTAATCCGGCCAGTTGAAGTTCGTCGGTGATCGACATACGATTCTAACAATTCTGTTATGACAGAAATTACTGTTGCTTGTGAGTTTTGCAAGGGTTTTTTAGGTGGATCGCAGCCTTGTTCCAAAGTGGACTTGGCGGGCATGAAGAGTTGTGCGGACCTGCTGGAGTTAACCTGGAAACAGGAACGGCCCGGCACCGATCTGGTGCAAGATCTTGGTGGGCGCGGCTTTCGTCGAACCTCACCGTATCACCGCGCGGATACGCTTCGGTTCTCCTCAAACCGTGCTGATCCAAGGTCTTGCGCACCTCGACGCCGCTCCAGTCCCGTTTCTAGGTTTAAGCGCGACGCCCCGGGGCAGTCAGGCTGCCCCGGGGCGGATGTGATGCCGGTCTTGAACTGAGCCGGTCAGGATGGGTCGTCAGGCCGCTCAATGCGGGCTGGCGAGCTTCAATGGGAGGAACCCGATGTGGAAGAAGCAGGGCGTGGTGACCAGGCAGTGGAGGTCCTGAACTCGTCGATCCAGGTCGGCGAAGCTGCGTGTAATCGGTGCCCCGGCAGGATCCGGAAGGGCCGCGAGGCCGGTCAGGAACCGTGAGAGCGGCGCCGGCTGGCCTTTGGGTCTGCAATCCACATGTGTGAAGAACGTTCCCGTTTCACCTCCGTGGCAGCCGTTGCAGGTGGCCAGGGATAACTTATGGCGACCGGGGCTCGTGGCGGCCGTGTTCAGACT
>VHDG01000496.1 GCA_016871475.1 Verrucomicrobiota bacterium | reverse complement strand
TGGATACACTACATCACCATCGACGTCGAGTAAAGGCGGAAAATGTGGCGGAATCATGAATTTTGATGCCAGCCAGGGTCTCGCTTGGTAGCATCCGCCGAATGACTCAGCTCACTCGACTTTTCCTCGGTGTCCTGCTTTGGGGCGCTCAAGCTTCAAGCCTCTTGGCCGCAACGCCTTATCAGATAGCCGTCATTCCCAAAGGCACCACCCATGAGTTCTGGAAGTCCATCCACGCAGGAACCCTCAAGGCCAAGCAGGAACTAAAGGCTGAGGGGGTGGAGGTGAACATCCTGTGGAAGGGTCCGCTGCGTGAGGATGATCGTGATCAACAAATCCAAGTGGTTGAGAATTTTACGAGCCGCCGGGTTCATGGGATCTTGCTCGCTCCCCTCGATTCTCAAGCGCTGGTCCGTCCGGTGGCCAGTGCGGTTGCTTCCAAAATCCCCGTTGTAGTCTTCGATTCAGGGCTCAAATCTGACAAGCACCTCAGCTTCGTGGCCACCGACAATTTCAAGGGGGGCAAGATGGCCGGCGAGCAAATGGGCAAACTCCTCAATGGAAGAGGAAAGGTCATCCTTCTCAGATATGCCGTCGGATCAGCCAGCACCGAGGAACGTGAAGCAGGTTTTCTCGAGGCGATGAAGGCCTTCCCTGACATCAAACTGATCTCATCGGACCAGTACGCCGGGCCTACCCGGGAGACCGCCTACAGCAACTCCCAGAATCTGCTCAATCGGTTCGGCCGCGAGGCCGACGGCATCTTTACGGTGAATGAGAATTCCACGATCGGGATGACCAAGGCGCTGCGCGATATCGGCCGCGCGGGTGGCAAGGTGAAACTGATCGGGTTCGATGCCGGCAGTCAGTCGGTCAAGGACATGAAGTCGGGGGATGTGCAGGGGCTGATCGTGCAAAATCCCGTTCACATGGGCTATACCGGCGTCCGCACATTGGTCGCACATTTGCAGGGCAAAGCGGTGGAGAAAATCATCGATACGGGCGTGAAGCTGGTGACTGCGGAGAACATGAACCAGCCCGAGATCCACGAGCTGCTGAATCCGCCCCTGTCGAAGTACCTTGGCCAATAGCCATGCTCAACCACCCGACCACTCCACATCCCACCATTCAGGGATCTGACTGAGGATGGCCGTCCTTCCTCCCAGAGAGAGCGTGGAGGCGACTTCCGACAGGCTGCGCTTGGTGGGGATTCGAAAACGGTTCGGAGCTACACATGCGCTTCGTGGCGTCGACCTCCGGGTGCGTCCCGGAGAAATCCATGCTTTGATCGGAGAGAACGGAGCCGGGAAAAGCACACTCATGAAGATCCTGAGCGGTGCCTGCTCACCCGATGCCGGTGAGATACACCTGGAGGGTCTTCCGTTCTGCCCATCGGATCCCTTGCACGCCCGACGTAGCGGGATCTGCATGATTTATCAGGAGTTGTGCCTCGCTCCCCATCTCAGCGTGGAGGAGAACATCCTCCTCGGACGGGAACCATCGCGACTCGGATGGATCCGTCGCCGGGAGCGTCGCAGCATGGCACGCCAGGCTCTCGAGCAGTTGGGATACGCGGACCTTCCCCTCGACGCGCCGGTCAGCGATCGGACTCCGGCCGAGATGCAGATCGTGGAGATCGCTCGCGCGTTCCTGGATGAACCTCGGGTTCTGATCCTGGATGAACCCACGAGCAGCCTTTCGGGAGAAGATGCGCGCCGGTTGTTCCAGGTTCTTCGCACGCTTCGTGACCGCGGAGTGAGCATCATCTACATCAGCCATTTTCTGGAGGAGTGTCAGAGTCTTTGCGACAGCTATACGGTGCTTCGCGACGGGGAGACGGTCGGCACGGGTTCCATGCAGCGAGCCCAGCTGCCTGACATCATCCGCTTGATGGTGGGGCGGGATGTCCAGGAGATCTATCCCCGCTCCAAACGTCAGGCAGGAGACGTTCTTTTGAAGGTCGAGGATTTAACGGGGGCTATGAAGCCGCGGGGAGCGTCGTTCGAATTGCGTCGGGGTGAGATATTGGGGATCGCGGGGCTGGTGGGTGCCGGACGAACGGAAATGCTTCGTTCGCTGTTCGGGTTGGACCCGATGCTCGAAGGGACGGTTTCCGTGCATGGAATCCTCGCCTCACGTTTAACCCCTTCCCGGTTCTGGAGTCAGGGGGTGGGCTTGTTGACGGAGAGCAGGAAGGAGGATGGGCTGCTCCTGCAGCGGAGCATTGCTGACAACCTGCTCCTGACCTCCCTCGATCGAGAGTCACGTTTTGTGTGGCTGTCTCCCACACGAATGGAATCCGTTGCAGAGACCCATGTGAAGACTCTGGGCGTCAAAGCACAAAGCTGCTGGCAGAATGCGTGTGAGCTTTCGGGCGGGAATCAGCAGAAAGTATTTCTGGGCAGGTTGATTCATCACGACGCTGACGTTCTGCTTTTGGACGAGCCCACGCGCGGAATTGATGTTGGCAGCAAAGCGGAGATTTACCGAATGATTCACGCTCTTGCGGACAAGGGGAAGGCGGTCGTGTTTGTGTCTTCGTATCTTCCCGAGCTCCTGGGCGTTTGCGACAGCCTGGCGGTCATGTCGAGGGGAACCCTGGGGAGGAAACGTCCGGTGGAGGAGTGGACTGAACACACAGTGATGGAGGAAGCCATCGGGAAAGGGCAGGGGGAATGAGCAAGACGACCGTGGGACTTGATTTGCGTAAGGCGCTCTCGACTTTGGGGCCCTTGTTGGGACTGGTCTTTGTGAGCGGGTTATTTGCATTCAGCGATGAGCTGCGGCCTGTCTTCTACACAGGTGCCAACTGGAAAAACATCCTGACCCAGACAGTGATTGTGGGCATCGGGGCGCTCGGGATGACCTTGATCATCATCAGCGGGGGGATCGACCTGAGTGTGGGTTCAGTGGTGGCGCTTTCGAGCGTGGTGGGTGCCAGGTTGCTTGCGCAACAGCAGGGGGCTTTCGAGGTGGTGCTCGCCTGCCTGGGGGTGGGAGCGTTGGTGGGCTTGTTGAACGGAGCGGTGATTGCGGGGTTTGGCATGCTCCCGTTTGTGGTGACTCTCGGCATGATGGGGATCGCGCGTGGGGTTGCGAAATGGTTGGCAGATAACCAGACGGTCAACTTTGAAGGGGGTGCGGGCATCACTGCCTTGATGGAGAAGACACAGCCCGATCAGTTGTGGCCGCTGCCGCCCGGCGTCTGGATCGCGCTGGCTCTAACGGCTGCTGTGTGGGCCTTGCTCAACCGCACCGTCTTTGGCCGGCACATCTTCGCCATCGGATCCAACGAGGCCACAGCGCGGTTGTGCGGAATACCTGTGCGAACTCGGAAGATCCTGACCTATGGGCTCGCAGGCGTGTTCTTCGGCGCGGCGGGCTTGATGCAGCTGTCGAGGCTTGCCCAGGGGGATCCCAGCGTGGCGATTGGCCTGGAGCTTGACATGATCGCCGCCGTCGTCATCGGAGGAGCTAGCTTGAACGGTGGCGTGGGCAGCGTGGCTGGGTCTGTCACGGGCGCTCTCATCATGGCCGTGCTGCGTTCGGGCTCCAGTCAGATGAACTGGCCCAACTACGTCCAGGAGATCATCATCGGTGTGGTGATCATCCTGGCTGTGGGGTTGGATCGTTTCCGGCAGGGCCGGTCAGCACACTGACTCAGGAGACGGCGCTTAAATGCGCTTGCCTGAGCAGTGGGATGGCCAGCAGATTGGAGCCTCTTTATGGACAACCTGATGTTTCCACGAATGCCTGTTTGGGCAAAAACCGCGTTCTTTCTCGGGGACGCCCTGCTGTTGGGGGTGGCCGTGGTCATCCTGCTGGAGGCTCCCCGCCCGCTTCCCTTGCCCCAGGCGATCTTGCTCACCGCTGCTGTGGTGAACGGAGCCATCCTCTTCGTGCTTCCTTTCCTGCTCGAGTACAA
>VHDG01000495.1 GCA_016871475.1 Verrucomicrobiota bacterium | reverse complement strand
TGTTCGTGCTTCGGCCCTTCTTTCCAAAGCCGCTTCGCCTCGGCGATGGCGGCGCGGATTTCCTCCTCGATGCGGAGAAGCGAGCCGGCCTCGCCGGCGAGGGTCATGCGGTCGAAAATCTTTTCCAGCAGGAAGTCAAAGGCGGGCCGCTCGCCGGCCGGGAACTGCTGCTCGACGAATTCGCGGAGCAGTTCCTTTTCCCCCGGCATGGGCTCGGCGCAGACGAGGTTCGAGCGGGTGATGCGGGGCCGGTCGGCGGGCTTCACGCCGGCCTGGTGCCAGGCGCGCTGGGCGCGCAGCCAGAGGCTCAGCCCGGCGATTTGCGCGGCGCGCGGGTCGATGTCGATGCCGTGGATGTTGTGCTCGATGATGAGGCGGGGCACTTCGCGGAGGAACGCGGCTTTGTCGGCAAAGGAAGCGGCGAAGGTGACGAAGGGCGCGAAGGTCTCGGCGGACTTCGCCGCGTCGTCCGTGCCGTGGGCGATTTCCCACGCCTCGTCGTAGGTGACGGTGAAGAGGTCGAAGGCGTAGAGGCCAAAGTGCATGGAGCCGCACGCGGGGTCGAGCAGCCGGATTTCGCGCGGGTCTTTGAGTTTGCGGTAGGGGATGAAGACGGGAGCGCGGAGGAGTTGCTCCTGCGACAGGTCGCCGCGGCGGGATTCGAGCACGCGGCGGCGGATTTCGTTGCTGGCCTCGATGAACCAGCGCTCGGAATAAATAGAGCCGTCGCCCCCGTGGCGGTCGCTGCGGCATTCAAGGAACAGCCAGTCAAGGATGTCCTGAGTGGAAAGCTCGCCGAGTCTTCCCCTCTGGCCCTTGGCCCGCGCCTCCTCGAACCACGGGCCGTAATCGTGGCGGGCATAACCGTTGACAGTGTGGGCGAGGTCAATCATTTCCTGCCGGCTCCGGACACTGAACTCGGGAAAGTCCGCCACCTGACCGGCGCTGAGGAGCCGGCCCATTTCGATGATACCCATCTCGGGACACTTGACGTCGGCCTCGGTGGAGTCGTCCAGAAATACCTCGTCCGGCCGGCGCACCATGTAGCGGCACTGGTCTTTCAACCGTGTCCGGCCCTGCGTCATCTCATACCAGAGGCGGCCGAGGGTGTTGTCGGTGAGGAACTCGACGACGTAGCGCGGAGTGAAGAACTGGTTGCGAACGGCCAGCTCGCGGCTGTTCCGTGGCGCGGAGGATTCCTCGCGCATCTTCTTCCGCTCGGCCTCGTCGTTGTAATACTGGTAGATCCACCCGATGGTTTCGTCGGCCTGCCAGATTTCGGCGAACTGCTCAGGGGAAAGTCCTTCGCCTTCGGCGGCCTTGCTGGAACCGTTCAGCTCGTGGAGCACTTCCTCCAGGGCATCCTTGCGGGGAAACAGGAGCGCCAAGGGGCTGAAGCGGTCGAACAACACGCCGAGGTCGAGGGAAAGTTCATCGAATAGGCATTGGAGATAGACGCAGTAAGCTTCGTGGGTGTCGCCGAGCGCGTTGCCGGCGGAGGTGAGGAAGAGCTGGAAGCCCTCGGAGTTGGTGCCCCGGCGCACGCACTCCAGCACGAGGCCGCGTTCCTCACAGAGTCGCAGGGCGGCGAGGCGATTGAGCACGGTGAAAGCCTGCTCGCGGATGACGCGGGAGATGTGCTCTGGTTTGGCCCGTGTGCGAGTCTGGGCCTCGGCGGGCTGGGCGGCTTCGAGGTGGTTGAGGCGTTCACGCAGGAGCCAGGCCACGGCAAGGGCCTCGTCGCCCAGATGGTCGAGCGCAGTCAGGGGAGTGATCGAACCATCGGGCTGGATGCCGTAAAGCTCCTGCAACTGGACCGTGAACTCGCGATCCAGCGCTCGCCGGCAGGCGGTGACGGTGCGCTGGAGCAAATTCCGGGTCTTTTGGTCGAAGGCCATGCGCTATTCGATTTCCAAATCCACAGGACGGTCGGCATCCGCCGCGTCCTGAAGTTCCTTGATTAGCGGTTTCACTTCAGCGCCGGTTTCGTAGCGACGACGGGCCTTGATGCGGGCCGGTTCAGGCTTGTGGCCTGGGGTCGGGGTCGGGGGTGTGGACGTGTCCGGATCCGGGGTGGGCGGCTTGGCCTTGGCTTCGGCAACTTCCTTGGCCCGGATTTCCACCTTCGACCTCATCCTGGCAAGCAGGCTGTCGGCTTCGAGCTTGCGGTTCACGAGGGAGCGCATGCCGGCGAGATCGGTGGCCGTGCCGAGGTCGATGGCATCGAGCTCCTCCGAAAACGTGGAGCGGTCGGCCTCGGGCAAAGTAGCCCAGACGGACGTGGAGCGGATGGCGTCGCGCTGGAGATCCAGCGACTTGGTGAACTCGCTGGAGAGCTGTTCCGCGCCAGCCTTGACGAGCAGGTTCAGGTTCTGAAGACGGTTGCGGATGTCCGCGCCCACGGTGAAGAAATCTTCCCGCTCCAAAAAGCTGGTGAGTTCCGCCCGAATCGTCGTGGACTGATTCAGCAAAATCTCGGCGGCTCCAATTTTAGGCAACAGCGGAATTTCACGGAGCAGTTCACCAGCCGCGAGGGCGGTGTCGTCGAGCTTCTGGTCGAAGGCCTTCCGCACTTCGCGCGCCCAGACGAGGTTGTCAATGAGTTCACATTCCTCAGCGCCCAGCACCGTGGGCGCTTCCGACGCATCGCCCTGAAGGACCTGTGACAACTGTTTCTGCAAGCGACCGGTGCGCTCGGAGCCCGGCAGGCCGGCGGCGGTAAGCTCGGCGGCAAGCGAGGCGTAGTCGCGCTGGAATTTGGGGAAATGTTCCTGCACGCCGCGGCTGACGTTTTGCGGCATGGGCAGGATGTTCTGGCCGGTAACACTGAGCAGCCGCGTGGCCGCGCGAAGCAGCGTTTCCTGCGAGACCGTTTTATCATTGGAGGCCACGTCCACCTTGCCGAAGGCGTTGTTGTTCTTTAGTCCTTCGATGGCCTTCTCGCCGGAGACTTTGATCCACTGCGAGGCCACTCGGATACGGATACGGTCCGCGATCAGCAACGCGGCGACAAGGTAACGGGTGGTGTCCTTAAACCAGCCAAAGGGGGCCCGATCAAAATCGTCGAGCAGCTTGCGGCCATCCACTTGGCCACGCTTTTTGAGATGATCGAGAATGGCGACGAGCGCGGGATGGGCGTCGTTGATGCGGGTGGCATTGCCTTGCTTCTTCACCAAGCTGAGCGGATCGACCGCGGAGGCGATGGTGGAGAGGTCCTTGGTTTGCAGGAGGCGCTCGGCGAGGTTGGTCTCGACGTTCTCCGGCGCTTCCTTGAAGCGATGGAAGACATCGGCGGCAACCTGCTGCACCTGGGCCTTGCAGGCAGCGAGCAACTCGGTCCCGCGCGTGGCGACGGCCGTGGGCTTCCCCCGGAAAACGAATGAGCCCTTGAGGAAGGCGTTCTGGAGGGCGGTGTCGAGATCACGTTTCAGCAACTCCGCCCGCTGGCCCTGGGCGCGAACGAAATCGGCCACTTCCTTTTCCGCCGCCTCGGTGCGATGGCGCAAATGGATTTCCTCGCACTGGTAGATTTCCTTGATGAGGTCGCGGATCTGCGCGCTGTCTTCGCCGGTGAGGTAGATGATGTGCTGGTTGGACAGGACGCGGGAATCGTTGATGCGGGCGGTCTGGGTGGCGGCCAATTCCGCCGCCGGGACGATTTCCAAGTGGAGCTCAATCTCGGATTTCTCGTGGCTGATGGCGATGGGCATGGAACCCTGCACGAGCTTCGTCTGAACCTTCACCTTCAACGTGCCCTCGACCAGCGCGGACGGCTCGGGGCTGAGGATTTCGCCCAGGCGCTCGCTGAGAATGCGGTTGGAATCCGAAGAGGACGGTTGCAGAAGCGATTTCTCGCCCATGATCTGCGAGACGGCCTCGCTCATGAACCGGAGGGAGCCATCAATCTCGGTCAGCGGCAGCCCCTA
>VHDG01000494.1 GCA_016871475.1 Verrucomicrobiota bacterium | reverse complement strand
TCGGGGAGCTTCAGCGAGCGATAGACGCGCGAAGTGGCCAAGAGCCCCGCATGAGACGAAGCGGTCTCGTCGAGCGGCTTGGGATCGATGGCGAACGGCGACTTGGCTTGGACGGGCAAGCGAGCTGGCATGCGAAATAAATACATGATGTATATAACATTGCAAGAGAACAATTCACATCTGATGCGTCCTGAAGCGGTTTTTTTGAATCGCTACCGAATTACCCGTGGATCAGGGCTCCTGGACTTCAGTTTGAAATATTGGTTTTAATGCCGATAAGTAGGAATAGCGTTATGCGAACAATGATACTTTTAGGGTGCCTGGCCATGGGGATCTCCGGTTGCGCCCACAAGGCCGTTTATGACGGCGGGCAGACTTCGGCCTTGGAGGGCGAGGTGCGGGTTTTCGTGCCCCCCTTCGTCAATGCCACCGAAGACGATCACGCCGGGCGTGGGATGACCGAACTGACGGTTGCTTGAACGAGGCGTTCCTTTGGTGCAGAAGGAGGCTTCCTTGGTGAAAGGCCGGGAGGAGAAGGCCGCGGGAGGCGATGGACTTTATCTCGAAGCGGCACGTTCCGTGAATGCCACGCACCTCCTGCTCGGCACCGTGCACGAATACCGTTACAAGACCGATTTGGATGGGTACCCTGCGGTCGGGTTGACGTTGCGCCTGGTGGATGCCACCACCGGGGTGACGTTGTGGCAAGGAAGCAGTGCGCGCGTGGGGGTTTTTTTCGCGTCGTTGACCACGACCAGCCAGCGCGCGGTGCGTGACCTGGACCGCCGGATTCCCCTGGGCTCGCGCCCCCGGCCCTGAGGCTCGGAGGGGCCTCGGACGGGTTCGAGATCAAAGTGAACAAACCCGAGGAAACAAGTCGTTCGGCGTTTTGGAACCGCCGGCTGGCATGGATTGACGCGCCGGTCCTGGCGTTGTTGCTGCTGGCCGTCAACAGCTTGATTGAACCCGGTGACATCGGCTGGTTGTCGCTCCACCCCTCCCCATTCCTATTGCTGCCCATCATCATTGGCGGGCGGTACGGATTTATCGCCGGTCTGTGCTCGGGAGCTCTCGCCGCGGGCTTGGCCGTCGGGGGGCAATCGTATCTGCGGGGGGTCGACGGCTTGATGATGGTGCGGGATCACGCTTACTTCGTCTTGTCTTTGCTCGTGCTGGGCGGTCTTTCCGGTCAGATCCAGCGAGTGTTCCGGGTCCATGACGCTCAAGCCCGGGCCACCCTGGTCGCGATGGAGGAGCGGATGCAGCGGTTGGATGGCGATCTGTATCTGACCCGGGAGGCCAAGGCTGAACTGGAACGGTTACTGGCCACCCGGGATTCGGAAGTTTCGACGCTGGATTCGGAGATTCGACGGCTTTTCGACTGCGACGGGGAGGAGCTTTATTCGAGCTTGTTGCTGTTGTTGAACCGGCAAAGCCGGGTGACGGATGCCGCGCTCTACCAGGTCGAGGCTGGAGGGTTTTTGCAGCGCAAGTCGATCCTGGGATCGGCGGATCATCTCCCGGAACGGATTTCTCCGGGCGAGGTGGAAATGGCGGCGCTGGCGCTGGAACGGAAAACGTGTGTGAGCGTGCCTGACTTCTGGCAGCGTTCGAAGGAAGCGCCAAGCGATCACTTGCTGGCGGCGCCGCTGCTGGATTCGAAGCATGAAGTCCTGGGTTTGGTGCTGGTCACGGGTATTCCCTTTATCGCGCTGACGCGGAAAACGGTGCATGTGATCATGCTGGTCTGCCGCTGGGCTGCGCGGGTCATCGAGCTGAGGGACAAGGCTCGCGCCGGCGCGTTCCGTTTGGTTGAGGGATTCGAGAACCAACGCTTGTTCAGCGCGGAGGTCTTTCGGAACAACCTTTCTCTCTGCCATCAGTCTTACCAGGACCACGGCTTGCCGTCCTCCATTGTGCTGTTCGTAAACCCCAAGCAGCCTCTGAGCCATCAACCGGCGTTCGAGAAGGTGGTGATGGAGAGCATCCGCGGCGGAGATTTTCCGACCGTGTTGGACCTGCCTCATCCGAATGTGGCGGTGCTGCTTCCACTTTCCGGCGAGCGGGGCGCCTCGGTGTTCATTCAACGCATCTTGATGCCATGCCGGTCCCATCCCACGGCGGTGGAAACGACCGCCACGCTGGTTCAACTCGACGACAGGACGGATCCTACTTCGGTGTGGGACAAGCTTCATCATGCCGCCTGACCACGCCTCAGAGGAAGTGGTGCCCGGACCACTCGCACCGGACCGCGCGAAGTCCTCGTTGAGCCGCGCCTTGTTTGCCGCCGCATTCGTGGCCGAGGGATTGTGCGTGGTGGCTCTGTTGGATCCGGACCAATGGGGCGAGCGTCTGGTGGCGCCCTGGTGGGGGTGGCATGTGTTGGGGATCAGCGCCGCGCTGACGTCCTTCCGGTTCCGGTTTCCTGAGAGTTACCGGGACCATCCCTGGTTGATCACGGCTCTCGTCCTCGGATTTTCGACCCCGGCACCTTTCGCGGGCCTGTTTTTCCTGTGGCTTTTTCAATCCATTCTCAGCGTTCCATCCGAGGAGCGGCTGGCTCGCCGTTACTACTTCGGCGAACGTCACGTGCTGACCGCCCTGCCGCCCGCGACGGGAAATCCCCGGCAACATCTCTCCGTCCTTGAGGTGCTGAACGGCCGCGACAATCAAGTCCGGCGCAAAGCGATCCTGGCCTTGCGTTCCGTGGATCCGCGACGGGCGATTCCCGTGCTGCAGAAGGCCATCCAGGACGGCGACGATCAAGTCCGGCTGCTGGCCCAGACCCAATACAACCGCATTCTGGCCAGCATCGAAGTGACGGTGAAAACACTGGAAGCGGAGGTGTCCGGACGAGCCCCTCTGGGCCATTGGATCCAGTTGGCGGAGCAGTATCACGAACTGGTGTTCCTGGGGTTGAGCGGGGACGAGGCCAAGTTTGTTTACCTCGGCCGCGCGATCGAATTGCTGGAGCATGTGCTGCGGACGGAGGAGCGTCATCCACAGGCCCGCCTCCTCCTTTTGAAGTGTTTGGTCCGCAGCGGGCGATTGGATGAAGCGGCGCGCGCCCTCGAAGGTCTCCGAAGGATGGGCATGCGGGCGGAGATCCTGTTGCCTTGGGAGTCTGACATTTACTTTCAGCGGAGGAACTGGCGGGAGTTTCGCCGGTGTTTGGTGGCGATCCGGGACCTGGACGGGCACGACTCACGACTTCGGGGGCCCGTTGACTTTTGGCTGGGTGGGGAAGGAACCGAACCCGTGTTGGTGGGCACGGATGCCGCATGAGCGAGGGATCCCAGGAGGCGGATATTGTCTTGATGCTCGAGGGCACCTACCCCTACGTGCTGGGCGGCGTGTCTTCCTGGGTGGATCAAATCGTCAAAGGGCTTCCGGAATTCAAATTCGGGCTGTTTTTTATCGGAAGCAAAAGGGAACAAGCCCAAAAACCGCTCTACACCCTTCCTTCCAACATCGTCTCGGTCACCCATGTCTTTTTGCATGACCGGTTTCAGGATGCGGAACTCGTTCCCGCGGCGACGCCTTCCGCGCTTCGAAAACGGCTCTACGACCATCTGAGCGCTTTTTATCTGGGAGAATCGCGTCCGGAACGTTTGCAGGCTTTTTGGAAATGGGTGCAGGACCTCAAGGAGGCTGGCGACTCGTTTACGTTTGGCAACCTCCTTCGCGACCCCGAAGCGTGGGAAATCATGCGCGAGGTGTACGGTCGATTCTGTCCGGACGAATCGTTCATCGATTTTTTTGGACGAGCCGTTTCGTTCACATGCCATTATGGGCGATCTGGCAGTCGCATTTCAAAATGCCCAAGGCCAAACTTTATCACAGCATTTCCACGGGCTACGCCGGGTTTGCGGGGGCGATGGGCGCGAAGCTTCATGAGATTCCGTACTTGATCACCGAGCACGGGATCTA
>VHDG01000493.1 GCA_016871475.1 Verrucomicrobiota bacterium | reverse complement strand
GGCTTTGGTTCAGTGGCTGGCTGCCCTGGTTCTCGATACAGTTGCAGGCAGGGAGATTCCGGTGTTATTGACCCCCGAGCTCCGGGTAGGCCTCCAGACAGGCTTCCTGCTGCTCTTCTTTCATGCTCATGACACAGCCTGGGGCGATCACAAGCCAGAACCTGGCAGTCAGCGAGAATACGCTGTTCGCAGAGGAGCAGTTCGAGATCCTCCAGGAGCGTGGCATATCTGATGCCATGGTGGGGGCTACACCAGACTTTGCAACCCTCTTTACACAGGAGGGAAAGTATGCGAGTATTCTGAGTGATGCAGGATATGACAAACAACTCCAAGATGTCCGCGAGAAAGCCAGAGATCGGGAGTCCGCTAGCCAACAGCCTGGGCTTGCCTACGCTTCAGGCGAAGCAGGCTCGACTCCTGCGCCTAGCAGACTACGCCATCTTCATCGGGCAGCCGCTCGCCTCGCTGAACTTAAGCGACGACGAGAGGCAGAGTCTGCTGGGGCTCTCGCCCTCTACCTATGGAGCGGCGAAGTCTATTATAAAGCGGGGTCTCGCGAAAGATCTGGACGAGGCATTAGCGCTAATCGAGGCGGAATTCGGCTAAAGACGATCACCGCCGATGAGTTTTCGGCGGTGGCCTCGGCCAACAAGGCTTCAAACAAATTCGGGTCAGCGGTCGATGTGAGGTCGGCGGCCGACTACGCCGGATTCGATCTCATCCTGCTGCGGAATGGAGACCGCACAGTCACCATATCCATCTCACCGGACGGAGAGGTTGGGTCTGTAACTAAGTCTGAGACAGCCGACAGAGAGCAGGTGAAGGCGGCTATGCAGGCGGCCGCATCAACGGGGCAAGCCAAATGGCTTAATGGGTTTGATACCATCCTCCCAGATCTCTACTCCAAATTTGGATTTGAGCCTGTGGCACGCGTTGCCTTCGACGATCAATACGCTCCGCAAGGTTGGGACTATGAGCTCTACTCGAAATTCAACGGCGGCCGACCGGACGTTGTGTTCATGCGCTACACCGGGGTGCCTGTAGATTATGATTCCGCCAAGGCTGTTCCGGTAGGTTCCTACGACGAAGCTGCGGCAATGGCGAAGGCGAAGGTGGAGGCTCAGTCGGGATCTCAAAAAAGGAAGGATACCCGATTCAGTGCCTCCAACGAGCAAGACCGAGACTACCTAGCGGCTGTCGAGCGCAAGGACATCTCAACGGCGCAACGCATAGTGAATGCGGTTGCGAAGGCGGCGGGATATATTATCGGACCGTCGTTGAATCGCCACGCCAGTGACTCGGTCGCGCCATGCAGCCGGTAGATTCCCTGCACATCTTTCAACAGGCCATCGAGATTCTCCGTGCGCGGAAAAATGGAATCCTTTGTCGTGTACCAAACGTAGAGCTTCCGCGGTGCAGCCAGCGCGAGCACGTGTTGCCAGTCGAACGGGATGCTCGCCACGTCGGGCAGATAGAATCCGAGTTGTGGCAAGAGCGCCGTGAGGTGCGACCAACGCTCCGGATTCGGGTCGCTGCGGAATGTTGTAAAGCCACAGCTGGCCACCGCCGCGGCGATGCGCGGTTCAAAGGCCGTGGCAAAGAGCGTCCCATACGCGCCGTGCGAATGGCCGATGCTGCCAATGCGCCTGGCGTCCACGAATGGCAGGGTTTCGAGGTAATCAATCATCCGCCCAACATCCCAAATCATCTTTCCGAAGAAAGACCAGCCCGGATGCCTCCGGTAAAAGGCGAGGCTGTGGTCGTACGGCTGCTTGCCTGGGGCGATGCGTTCGCCGAAGCCGATCACATCCGGCGCAAGACAGACGAAGCCGCGCTTGACCAACTCGACTGCGAACGCCAACTCGGGATCGCCCTTGATGCCGCACGGTTCTTCTTTCCCCTGAGCCACGGTTTGATGAAGGCAAATCATCGCCGGGACGGACGCCGCCGGGAGTTGCTTCGGCACGAGGAGGTAAGCCGGTATCCAATCATCGGACTCGCACCGAATGCGAATGCGCCGGCGCGTGTAACCATCCATGTCTTCGCTGGCCAGTTCCTGCACTTCGAGCGGCGGCGCTTTCAAGTCCGTCGGCGCGCCAAGGATTCCTTGGATGGATGAAGCAACCTGCTGTCGCTTTGCTTCCCAACCCTCGCGCAAACGGACGCGATTGGCGGGGTCAGCGTCCCCAAGCAACGGCGCCAACGGCACCAAGTCGGGTCGGCCTGCCTGATCAGTTTGCGACACAGGCTTTTGCCAGGTCGTCACCTGTCGCCACTGATTCCAATCGTGACCCTCCCAGGCAACGGCGGATTGGCTGCAAACCACTAGTGCCAGGGCAAGCAAAGCTACGACCTTCATTGTGCGCGAAGCTCGGACTGATCCATCGCTGAAATCTCCGAGAACGTGTCGGCATCCTGTCATGTGCATGGGCTGGACTGGTTCAGAGACATCGATTCGATCCGCGGTAAAGAGGGCGATTGCGATTTCCGACCGACTGTTGCCCATAGGGGTCGGTCACGTCCAGCCCGGCAAAGAGGAATGACCGGTTGTGCGCCAAGGGTTCCCTTCTCCGAGATCACGTGTCCAGATTCGCTGTAAACCAGCTGAGTGGTGTCGCCACCCTGCGTGATCGTGGTGCGGCGTCCAAGGCGATCGAATGTGTTATCAAGCTAACGACCTGTCCTTTTATTTGACCTACGAACCTGATGGTTAGGCTGCCGATGCCTGGACGCTGTCGTCTCAGGATTGCCATCCCTGGCTCATGCGGATAAACATCCGCACCTATGCCACGTCCACTCCGCCACATTCTGACGACGAATCTGCTGTGCTTGGTTGTCCTGCTCACGGTTGCCGCGGTGCACGCAGCGGAGAAGCCCAACATCCTCTTCATCTTCTCAGATGACCATGCGCAACATGCCATCACGGCTTACGGCTCGAAGGTCAATCAGACGCCGCACCTCGATCGTCTCGCGAAGGAAGGTGCGCGGTTCGCAAATTCATTCGTTGCCAACTCCATCTGCACTCCCAGCCGGGCAACCCTCCTGACGGGACAATACTCCCATCTCAATGCCGTGCCGGTGTTCAATCGATTCGATGGCTCACGCGACCATGTGGCGAAGCGACTCCAGGCGGGCGGCTATCACACGGGAATGATTGGGAAGTGGCACCTTGGCAGCGACCCGACGGGTTTCAACCGGTGGATCGTGCTCCCGGGTCAGGGTGCCTATTGGAATCCCCAGTTTCTCGTGGCCGGACGCAAACTCACCATCGAGGGTCATACCACTGACATCACGACCGATCTGGGGATTGAATGGTTGAAAACGCGTCCGCAGAACAAACCCTTCTTCCTCATGCTGCATCACAAAGCGCCGCATCGGAACTGGGCACCGACGACCCGACACATTGAGATGTTCAAGTACAGGATTGTTCCTGAGCCGGCGACGCTCTGGGATACCTACGCCACACGACCCGCTGCGCTCCCTGAAAACCAACAGACCATCGCGCGGGATCTCACGCGGCGCGATCTCAAGCTCGTGCCGCCGGGTGAACTCACGGGGCCCGCTCTGCAGAAGTGGCTCGACTCAACACCCGAAACACTCGAGATGGACGGGAAAACACTGACCGGGAAGGAACTGATCCAGTGGAAGTATCAAAAGTACATGCGTGATTATCTCGCCTGCGTGCAGGGGGTGGATGACAGCGTTGGCCGAATGCTCGACTACCTGGACGAGACCGGGATCGCCAGGAACACCATCGTGATCTATTCCTCCGACAACGGCTGGTATCTCGGCGACCTGGGCCTCTATGACAAACGCTTCTCCTACGAACCCGGTCTGCGCGTCCCACTGCTGGTTCGCGGTCCGGGGGTGAAGGCTGGCCACGTCCCCGGACAGTTTGTCGGCAACGTGGATCTCGCCCCCACCTTTCTGGATCTCG
>VHDG01000492.1 GCA_016871475.1 Verrucomicrobiota bacterium | reverse complement strand
GGAGCCGCTTCGAGCTCCGGAATCCCAGGCCAGGTGCTTCACCTTCGATGGATATCCACTCATTCGAAGCGGCTCCTCGCGAGTCGAAGGGAGCCGGAAGAACTGGATCGTGTTCTCCTGAGTGCCGGCCCCAATCGCACGTCCATTTGGGCTCAACGCCAGGGACACGAAACTGGCTTTCAGGGAAATCTCCTCGTAGGGCCGATCTTCCCCCAGCCGGAAACACCGGATCTTCCCGTAACACGACGTGGCCACTCCCTTGGAATCGGAACGCCATTCGAGTCCGGAGACAGTGCTCTCGTGGTTTTTGAACTCGAACAGCGACTCTCCCGCAGCGTTCCAGATCCGAAGTGTCTTTCCAGCTCCCGTGGCGAGGTTGCGACCGTTCGGTGAAAAGGTCACATGCTCCACCCACGAACCGCCCGCCTGTGCCGACCGAAGAGGATCGTCGGAGACCGGAGACCACCATCGCACCGTTCCATCCTGCCCCCCGGTGGCAAACACGTCCTCGGTCGCCGACCAACCTACCGCGAGCGCACCGCCCGCGTGCGCCTTCCAGTGGCGGCATCGCTTGCCCGAAGCCACCTCGAAGACTCCGCAAGGACCGGTGATGCCCGCCGCTGCGATGTAACGTCCGTCGCCGGACCAGTCCAACCCCAGCACGGGATCTCCCAACTCAGCACGAATCAGTTCCATAGGCTGTTCCTCACACAAGACAGGATCGAAAACCTGACTCCAGTTCGGCGCGGTTCAGATTCTTTCCAATGAACACGATCTGCGTCTGGCGCTCCGACTCCGTTTTCCAGGGTCTGTCGGGTTTGCCATCCAGGAGCATGTGAACACCTTGGAACACAAAGCGGTCCTTGACGCCCGCCAGGTTGACAATTCCTTTCATCCGGTAGATGTCGGTTCCCTTGTCCCGGAGCAACCCGCCCAGCCACTCATCGAAACGTCTCGGATCGAGGGAACGCGTCTCGCGGAAGCCGACGGAGGATACGCTTTGATCGTGGGAATGGTTGGGCGCAAACGTTTCCGAGCTTGTGGGCAAAACCTGTTGCTTATTCCGGGTCATCAGCATTTTGAACTCGTCCGGATGATGCTGTGTGAACACTCCGAACGTTCCCGGCAGGCCCACCTCCAAAAGAAAGCGCCCGCCACATCCCTCTCCAAAGGCAAGCTGGTGAAGTTCCCCACCAGGGAAAAGACTGACTCCGGGTTGTTGGCTCCGAGGTTCGCTCGAGAACACCTGAACCGCCTGTTGGAGTGCAGCTTTCCAGCTACTCTCAGAGCCATCCGGCATCGGCAGCACGACCAGGTCCATGGATGGATCGGGCCCGGGTTCGAACTCGAGCACATGCATGCCTGCATCGAGTCGATAGAGGCCGGCCCACTCGAATGGCATCTCGGGTTTCAGAAAGTCAGGGGAGGAGGCGAGAGTGTTCTGTAGATCGAAGGCCCGGATGTCGAGGATCTCGTCCAGGGGCACTTTCGCATTGTGGGTGCGATGAATCCGTGTGACGGCGTTGACGGATCGGATTTTCGCTTCGAGGGACTTGAGGGTGGCTTCGTCGACCAGATCCGTCTTGTTGATCAGCGTGACGTCGGCAAAGGCGAGTTGCTCCTGGCATTCCGGGCTGGCGTCGAGGTGCTGCCAGACATGTTTCGCGTCCACCATGGTTACAATAGCATCCAGGCGGAACGCAGACTTCATGTCATCATCGACGAAGAACGTCTGGGCCACGGGTGCCGGATCGGCGAGGCCGGTCGTTTCGATCAACACGGCATCCAGTCGGTCCTTGCGCTTCATGAGATTGCCCAGGATGCGGATGAGATCGCCGCGCACGGTGCAGCAGATGCAGCCGTTGTTCATCTCGAAGATCTCTTCATCGGCACCGATGACGAGCTCGTTGTCGATGCCGATTTCGCCGAATTCGTTCTCGATGACTGCGATCCGTTTTCCATGGTTTTCGCTCAGGATGCGGTTGAGCAGCGTGGTTTTTCCCGAACCGAGAAAACCGGTCAGGACCGTGACGGGGATGGGATTGGATGGGTTCATGATTTCGATGGATGTTGTGTTGAGGCTGTTGCCCAATGGACTTGAGACAACGATGGGAGGTTCCAAACGAAACCCGACTTGCGTTCGGTTTGGCCAAACGTGAGTAGAGCTTTGTCTGAAAAACTAAAAAATCTCTTGGAAACAGATTGAGCAGCTTTGGGCGATACGTTCCATCGTATCGCTGAAGGGCGTCCGCGGCGGCGACTTGAATGAAGCTCAGGCTGCGTGTTCATGCGAGTGGGAGTCGGGCATGGGAGAGCCGCCGGTCCCGGTGGCGGCGAACGATATAGGCAATGACGAAGAGGGCGAATGCGGTAAGCACGATCGCAGGGCCGGGCGGAACATCCGCGCTGTTGGAAACTCCAAGTCCCGTCAATGTGCTCGTGAGAGCGACACCAAGCGACAGTAGCGTGATGGTGGACATGGCCCGACCCAGCAACGTGCCGACCGCCCCGGGCAGGACGAGCATTGCGGTGACCAGAAGCACACCGACGACCCGCGTTGAGAGAATCACCGTGGCGGCGATGAGCAAAATGAGCGCGTAGCGCAGGACTCCCGTGGGCACTCCGCTGGCGAGCGCGAGCTCCTCATCGAAAGTCCACTGTCCCAACCACCGCCAGCAGGCGAGCACCAGCGTCAGAGCGAGAAGTGCCAGTCCGCCAAGAAGCCAGCACTCGAGCGGGTTCACCGCGAGCAGACTTCCGAAGAAGAAGTGTTCGAGGTGGCCCGAATAACGCTGACGAAGGGAAAGCAGGAGGATGCCCAGTGCGAAAGCCGCGACATAACAGGCCCCCACCGCCGTGTCTGAGTGCACTCGTTGGCCGCCTGAGAAGTATGCAATCGCCGCCGCCACCAAACAGGTAAAAACAAAACTCACTGCGTAGCTGGCCAGAGAGGGGGCAGGACCGCTTGCCAGCAAGAACATGCCAAGAGCGAGGCCACCCAAACTCGCATGAGCGAGACCATCGGCGGAAAAGGACAGTCGGCGCAGTACGACAAACGGCGAAAGCAGTCCGCACGTAAGGCTCATCAGCAGTCCGGCAATGAGAGCACGGGCGAGAAAACCGTATTCTAGGAAGGCATTGAGCTCGGTGAGTTTCATCAGCAGTGCTTCATGCGAGCCATGGTGGTTCGGGCAGAAATGGTGGTGGTGGAAATAGAGGTCGCATCAGGGCTCAGGTGATGTGGGGCGGCTTGTGGCCTGGCGGGGCAGCCTGATCCGCCAGGCTTGCAGACAGGCGCGCCAGAACTCAGCCGTCATGGCTTCAAGGCGCACGGATTCTTCGCTGACTTCGATCTGGTGGAAGATGTTGCTCGGTTCGCGCAGCAGTTCGTCGTAGAGGCCGGCAAGAAAGAAACCTTTGGTATCCTCGGCGAACGCGGGCAGTTGCACCAGCCCCTGGGATTCCGAAATCAGCCGGGCGATCACAAAGTCGAGGTCTTCCAAGTCCAGCTGCACCCCCACCCGCGGTGCGCCCGCCAGATAGTCCGCAGCGACCCGTTCCAGGCGCCGCACCACGGGCTGAATAGTCCGGGCGTCAAGGGGCTGCGGCACGGGGGGGGCAACGGGACCGTCCAGCGCGGCAAGAAAATCGTCTGGTGTAAAGACACCGTCGACAGGCCGACGGGCATGGCCCTCGCGTAGCTTGAAGCGACTGCGTGGGCCGGAGCCGCCTGAATGCCGATGAGAGGGGTTTCGTTTCATGGGCTCAAGAGGATGTGTAGTCCAGGCAGTACCGGGCCCGGTCTTTCGAGAGTTCAGTCACCGGGCCGCCTCCTGAGAAAACGGCTGAAGGCGGGGGAGCCCATTGAGGGCGGGTGGGTGGGCTGCCGCGCCCGTGCGCGAATCCAGCAGTGCGCCCTCACCGTGGTGGGGATGAGGATC
>VHDG01000491.1 GCA_016871475.1 Verrucomicrobiota bacterium | reverse complement strand
AATGCGGCCTCTTTAGGAACTCCGAAGAGAAAGACGTTGCACTGGTTGAGGCATGGACGTATCAGCACGGGCGATGCGCAACGGTCGTTATGATCTGGATCCGGTGACGGTGGGTCTTTCCCTGCTGCTGTTCGCGTTCTTCGGAGTTTTTTTGGTCTATCCGTCCTGTTACATGGTGCGTGAAGCCTTTCAGGTCGATGGACGGTTCTCCTGGCTCCCGTTTCAGCTGCTGGCCCAAAGTCCGCTCCAGCAGGAGTCGCTCCTGAACAGTCTTGTGATTGCCGTATCTGTGACGCTTGGCGCCACTGTCGTGGCAGCGCCGATGGCCTGGTTGCTGACGCGATTCGACTTCAGGGGCAAGGCGTTTCTCAATGCGCTCCTGCTTGCCCCCATGGTCCTGCCTCCTTTCGTAGGCGCCATCGGTCTCAAGCAGTTGCTCGCTCAGTTTGGTTCCCTGAATCTGCTTCTGATGGAGCTGGGATGGATTGCTGAGTCGCAGCCAGTGGACTGGCTTGGATCTGGAGGGATGGCCGGCATCACGGTGCTCCTCGTGTTCAGTTTCTACCCGATCCTTCTGCTCAACCTGAATGCATCGATGGCGAACATCGATCCAGCCCTGCTTGAGGCTGCGCACAGCCTCGGGGCGGGACACTGGCGGGTGTTTCGTTCGGTGATCGTTCCGCTGGTGATGCCGAGCTACTTCGCCGGGGCCGCGGTGGTGTTCATCGCCGCATTTACTGATCTGGGTGCGCCGCTGATTTTCGGGTTTTCAAGGGTGGTCCCGGTGCAGATTTTTGAGGCGGTTACCGACATGAATGCCAACCCCTCCGGCAGTGCCTGGGTGGTGCTGGTTCTCGCCATGAGCACCTGCATTTTCTGGGTCTCACGTCGCTGGCTGGGAGCGCGTCGCTTCGAGATGGTTCCGAAAGCGTCTGCCGCCGCAGAGCGTCAGGCTTCCCCGCGGCAGACCCTCTGGATCTGGCTGATGCTGGGAGGGTGGTCGTTCCTGTGCCTGGCACCGCATGTCACGGTGGCGGTTCAATCCATCGCTGATCGATGGTTTTTCACCGTGCTTCCTGAAAGCACCACGCTGGATCATTTCAAGGAGCTCGCTGCCCACGGGCTGACTTCGCAGAGTATCAAGAACAGTCTCTTCTACTCCCTTTGCAGCGCGGTCATCGATCTCCTGCTCGGGGTTGCCATCGCCTGGCTGCTGACGCGTCGCCGAGCGATCGGAGCCGGCCTGCTGGATGCCTTGGCCATGATCCCGATCGCCCTGCCCGGGCTGGTTCTCGCGTTTGGATACGCCGCGGCGTTTGATTTCAACATTCCCTGGCTTAATCCCAGGTCGGATCCCACGTTGTTGCTCATTCTGAGCTACAGCGTCCGGCGGCTTCCGTATGTCGTCCGGTCTGCGTGTGCGGGTTTTCAACAATCCAGCATCACGCTTGAAGAGGCTTCTGCGAGTGTGGGGGCGCCTCCGGGCCGTACCTTGTGGCGGATCACCCTCCCGCTGGTTCGAGCTCATCTCATCGCTGGAACACTCCTGGCCTTCTCATTCGCCATGCTGGAGGTGAGCGACGGTCTGGTTCTCGCGATGAGAGATGCATTCTTCCCCATGACGAAGATGATCTATGCATTGATGGGACGCGTGGATCCGCAGTCGGGCAGCATCGCCTGTGCTTTGGGAGTTCTGGGCATGCTGATTCTCGGGGCATCCCTGCTGCTTGCCTCCCGGTTGCTCGGGAAAAGTCTCGGCCAGATCTTTCGATAAACTCAGTCCGCGGCCATGAGAATGGTCAGCTGTTTTGGACCGTGCGCTCCCAACACCAGGATTCGTTCGATGTCACCCGTTCTGCTGGGACCGGTGATGAGCGAGATAAAGCTGGGGTAGTTCCAGGCGTGGACTTTGGCGAGAAGCTCGAAGGCCGCCGGGAGATCGGGCACCAGCTGGGTCGCTCGCGCCAATACCACATGGTGAGGAGGAAGAACCGACAACGCGCGTCCTCCCGCCGTGCGGCTGGTCAGAAGCACGCTACCGGTCTGCGCGATCAGCGCATCGCACTCCGTGATGCCAGCATCGCAAGCTTCCAGCTCATTTACGTCATAGCCGGCGTCGGTCATCAGAACCGGCAGGCCGATGTTCTGCAGGGCTCGAAATGTCAGATCCCCGCTGTGGGCTGCGACACGTTTCCAAGCCTGTTTTTGCGCCAGATCTCCCAGGGCGGTTGCCAGGTCGTCCACCGAGGGAACCTTGCGAAAAGCTGATTTCAGCTCGTCGCTCTGAGTCTGAAAGAGCGCGACTTGCTCATCGAATGTGGGGGGCACGGCTGGCAACCACTGACGGGCATGGGCAGCGGCCGAGCGTGGAAGCGGAAGTTCTGGTTGCGAACCAGTCGGAGCGGCATGCGCTCCTGGAAGCGGAGACGGCACTCGAAGCGCCTCCCTGACCCTCGAAAGTATCTTCTCCTGCTCAGTCATCGACGAGCCCTCCAGTGATGACGGAAACTCCTGGGAGCCAGCGGAGCGAGCTCGCGTGTTTGAGTCCAGGGTCGCAGGGGATCCATCCATGTGCCCTTGATCCATCGATGGGCAGGTTGAAGGATGCGTCCAAAGAACCCGGCCAGGCGGTAAAGACTCGGAGTGTTCACGACAGTCGCAAATAGAGAGAAGGCCAGCTTCTCCAATCTCGCGGGTTTTTCAGTCGCGGCGTTCCTGCGATTGTGGAGGAGGTGATGGTGCAGGTTGATCTTCACAGGACAGGTCTCTGTGCAGGCACCGCAGAGTGAGGATGCAGATGACAGATGCTTCCAATCCTGCAGCCCCCGGAGATGGGGTGTGATGACGGACCCGATGGGGCCGGAATAGGTGGTCCCGTAAGTGTGCCCGCCGACGTTGCGATAAATCGGGCATACATTCAGGCATGCGCCGCACCGTATGCAGTGAAGTGCGTCGCGTTGCTCCGCATCAGCCAGCAGCTCCGTGCGCCGGTTGTCGAGCAGGACCACATGGTATTCCTCCGGCCCATCGCACTCACCCGGGCGTCGCGGGCCGCTATAAAACGAATTGTAACAGGTGATGGTTTGACCTGCGCCGGCGGTAGCCAGCATCGGCAGGAAGAGGGCGAGGTCGGACAGGCGGGGCAGAATCTTCTCGATCCCGAGCAGTGAGATCATTGTCTTCGGCAGGGCGGCGCTGAGCCGGGCGTTTCCTTCGTTCTCGGTGATCGACACCATGCCGGTTTCTGCGATGGCGAAGTTTGCACCGGTGATTCCCACGTCCGCCTGGATGTATTTTCGCCGCAGCGCCCTGCGTGCGATCATGGTGAGTTCCTCCGGGCTCTCCGTAGGAGCGCTGCCGAGTTCTCGATGAAACAGATCGCTGATCTCGCCGCGTGTCAGATGCATCGCGGGAAACACGATGTGGTAGGGGGGCTCCTTGCGGAGCTGGACGATGTATTCTCCCAGGTCCGACTCGACCACCTCGAAGCCCGCTTTCTCCATGGCTTCGTTGAGGTGGATCTCCTCGGCGGTCATGGCCTTGGACTTGATGACGCAGCGGGCTTTCTTGGCCTGGATGATGCCGAGAATGATGTCGCGGGCCTGTTGTGCCGTGGACGCCCAATGAACCCTGGTTCCTCTCGCCTCCAGTTTGCCGGCGAACTCCATCAGATGCTTGTCGAGAGACTGGATGGCTTCCCACTTGGTTTCGGCGGCGATCTGGCGGGCGGACTCCCAGCTTTGAAAAGCGGATTTGCGTCGATCCCGTTGGACCTCGTATTTTCCGAGCGCGGTCTGGATCAACCCCCTGTGACGCAAATCGGCGGTGACCTTGGATGCCTGGGTCTTGAACTGTTCAACAGTGTTCTTCATGAGGAGGCAAGAATCTCGGCGAGATGGACGGTTTTCAGCGGTTTGCCCTGGCGCGATGCAAGGCCCTGG
>VHDG01000490.1 GCA_016871475.1 Verrucomicrobiota bacterium | reverse complement strand
CGTCCATTGAGGCAGTTGAAGACTTTCGAGCGAAGCTGATTGTCTACCAGGTTTCCGCCCGTGCCGCTCTCGAGGAGGTGAGCTCGGACATGCTTCGGATGCGGCTCTGGATTGAGAACGACCAGCGCAACCATTGGGAGAAGGAGATTCGAAAGCGAGGGCGTGCTTTGGAAGAGGCACGACAGGCCGTGTTCTCGGCTCAGATGTCCAGCCTCCGCGAGGTCAGCGCGGCCGAACAGCTCGCCGAACGGAAGGCCAAGCACGCACTGGACGAGGCTCAGAACAAGCTCCGGGTACTGCGCCAGTGGGAACGTCAGTTCAGCACCAGGGTCGAACCGTTGGTGAAGCAGACCGAGAAACTATTGACGGTCCTGACCCTTGATATTCCGAGAGGCATCGCGTTCCTCACCGAGGTGACACGCCTGTTGCAGGAGTATGCCTCCCTCAACAGGGGTGGATTGGGTGGGCCGACAACCCAGCCCGGTGAATCTCCGCTTGCCTCCGGCTCCGATCCCGACACCGCCGGCGCCAAAGAGGAGGCAGAGGGCCGATGAGCCTCGCGGGAAATCGAGCCAGAATCGATGCATTGACCCGGGGCATCCTCCGGGAGTGGCAGAATTCCCGGGAGCACTGGCGGGATACGCGGAGCGACGAATTCAACGCTCGGTACATGGAGGAGCTGGCCTCTGCTGCGGCCGCCGCCTCATCCGCCTTGGATCAACTCGAAACGCTGGTGCAACAGATCAAACACGACTGTGAGTAAGCCGATTGGAATTCCCCAAGCCCTCGACGCGTTGGATGCCTTGCGAGATGCCGCCAGAAAGGCGTTTGCCAAGGAGCAGCAGCTGAATGCGGACTTCTCATCACGTTCCGTCGCACTTCGAACGCGTCGTGATGGAATCCTGGAAACCGCCCGGAAAGAATGCGAGTCACTGACCGCGGGTTATCGGCACGCAGCCGATGAACAGCTCGCCGCGGCTCAGGCGCGATTCGATAAACGAGCCGGGTGGATACAGGACGCCGCTCAAGCCGCGCTGAAACAGGCTGTCAAGAAAGCTGAGGATGAGCAAGGTCGCCGCAAATGGCAGCTCCAGTCCGAGAGCATGAAGGCAAGGAGGGAGAAGGAGGCCATCCAGAAGGCGGCTGTAGACAGATTTGAAGCCTTCGAGAAGCGGATGAAGGAAACCGAGAAGCAGGTCACACACTGCGAGGATTCCTCCTACGAGGCCCTTCGAGGGTTTCGTGAGTTTCGACGGATGCTGGAAGATTCCTCGCTGGTTTCCGCTCCTGCGGCCACCCTGTCCGAGCACGACCTCGCTGCCGAGCTGGATGGCGATCTCGCGTTGTTGGAGCGCGATGCGCGTGCTTTCTCCTGGCTGCCTTTACCTCTCCTCTTCCGGTTCACTCCTTTGTGGATCGCCCTTGCGTGTTGTCCCTTCTTGATTGTGCCGATCTCCACGCAGGCGGGCTTGCCCTGGCTGACCTGGGCTCGCGCCGGTCAGATCTCCGGGGGAGCGGTTTTCGGCGGCATCGTCTTGTATTTTGTCGCCAAGACTCTCTATCGCAGTCGCGCCCGGTCTCTCGCCCTGAAAAGCCTTCAAGTCAGGGCCTGGCTCGGTGTCACTGCGGAGCGTTCTGTCGCACGACGTGATCAGGATCTTCGGGAAGCAGAGGAAACTTTCCTTGCCAGGATGGAGGAGGTGGAACGTCGATGGGGCGATGCCGCTTCAGCCGGCATCGGGCTTCGGGATCTCTACCAGCGGCGTGCCATCGAGAAGGGACACCGTGTCGCTGCGAAATTTGAAGCCTGGTTGGCTGAACGCAGGGAATCGATCGAGCAGGCCTTTCAGGAGAAGGCCCTGGAAGCTTCCCGGGACGCAGAACGCAAATCGAGCGAGGCGTCGAGTCAGTGCACGGATGTGGAATCCCGTATCACGGGAGAGGCAGACATCCAGATCACTGCGATCCAAACCGAGATCCAGGACCGGCAGCCTGCGTTCTACGCCGTTCTAAAGGAACTTCAGTCCGTGTCGGCGGATCGTTTCCCTGAATGGACGGACCCCGCATGGCGATCCTGGCAGGCGCCGGCCGAGACTCTGGCGTTTTGCCGCTTGGGGTTGATGCAGGTGGATGTGGCCGCGATGGCTGGGGGGATGGCGAAGGATCCGCGTCTCGCCTTGCCCGGGCCGTCGCGATTCGACATGCCGCTCTTTCTGACGTTCCCGGCGCATGCATCACTGCTTCTTGAAGGGAGTGGTCCTGGGAAGGAGTTGAGTCAGGCGACCTTGAACAATCTGCTTTTGCGGGTGTTGGTGAACACCCAGCCCGGGCGTATAGCGCTGACGTTGGTGGATCCAGTGGCGCTTGGTCAGACCTTCGCCGGTGCAATGCATCTGGCAGACCATGCCGAGCACATGATTCAAGGGAGGATCTGGACCCAGCCTGACCAGATCGACCGACGTCTCGCAGACCTGAATGAGCACATGGAAAAGGTCATTCAGATGTATTTGCGCAACGAGTATTCCACCATTGCGGACTACAACAAGCAGGCGGGCTCGGTTGCTGAAAAGCATCACCTTCTCGTCATCGCGGATTTTCCAGCCGGCTTCACGGAATCCTCAGCCCGGAGGCTTCTGAGCATTCTCACCAGCGGCCCTCGTTGCGGTGTGTTCACTCTGATTCACTGGGATGATCGGGTTCCGCTTCCACCAGGGCTTGCCGTGGAGGAGTTCCGTCAGGCTTGCATCAACCTCGGCATCTCAGGTCGCGATGTTCAGTTCAAAGGCCGCGGATTGTCCGGAACCACCCTCCGCTTGGATGCTCCACCTGCGCCTGAGCTGGCCATTGAACTGGTGAACAAGATCGGGAAGGCGAACCGGGACAGCAATCGCGTGGAGGTGCCGTTCAGCCAGATCACGCCTCCGAGCGATCAACGTTGGACTCTCGACACGTCAGAAGAGCTTCGGGCCCCCCTCGGCCGGACAGGCGCCACAAAGCTCCAGTACCTCGCCCTCGGAAAGGGAACACGCCAGCATGCGCTCATCGCAGGCAAAACGGGGTCCGGCAAATCCACGCTGTTCCACGTCATCATCTCGAACCTCTGTCTCTGGGCCAGCCCGGACCAGGTCCAGTTCTACCTCATCGACTTCAAAAAGGGCGTCGAGTTCAAGTGCTACGCTGAACACCGCACGCCTCATGTCAAAGTCGTCGCCATCGAGAGCGATCGCGACTTCGGATTGAGTGTCCTGCAAAAGCTGGACGAGGAGCTGCGGCGTCGCGGGGATCTGTTCCGGCGGTTGGGAGTTCAGGATGTTCCCGGCTACAAACGAAGCGGAGCCAAGGAGCCTCTGCCTCGCGTACTCCTGATGATTGACGAATTCCAGGAGTTCTTCACCGAGGACGACAAGGTGGCCCAGGGTGCCTCGCTTCTTCTGGACCGGATCATCCGGCAGGGGCGTGCCTTCGGCATCCACGTCGTGCTTGGATCCCAGACGCTGGGAGGGGCCTATACCGTTGCACGAGCGACGTTGGGTCAGATGGCTGTTCGCATCGCGCTTCAATGCAACGAGGCCGATGCTTTTCTGATCATGGACGACAACAACTCCGCGCCACGGCTCCTGTCGCGTCCGGGTGAAGGAATCTACAACGACGCAGCAGGTGCTGCGGAAGGGAACAGTCCTTTTCAAGCGGTCTGGATCTCAGAGGCCGACCGCGATCAAGCCCTGGCAGAGGTGCGCCGGATTGCTGACGGATCGGGTGCGAATTGGGCCGGGCCTTTTGTTTACGAGGGCGATGCGCCTGGAGAGGTATCTGAGAACCGTCTCCTGGCGGATGCATTGCGTGGGAAACTGCTGACGCCTGATGGGGGCACCCGAATCTGGCTCGGAGCTCCGAACAGCATCAAGGGCCCGACCGAGGTCGTGTTGAGGCCGGCTGGAGGCA
>VHDG01000489.1 GCA_016871475.1 Verrucomicrobiota bacterium | reverse complement strand
GGTATCTCCACAGGCGGTCACTACATGAGTGAGGATCAAGGCAAGACCTTCGTCGCCGCAAACAAAGGCGTTGGGGCAGGCTTCATGCCCGATCCCTACCCCGAGTTTGGCCAGTGTGTGCACAAGATCGCCGGACACGCCTCCGCGCCCGGCAGACTCTATATGCAGAATCACGGGGGATGGGCGGAGTGGGACGGTCCGGGAGCAAGGAGACCCGACATCGGTGTGTTGCGAAGCGATGACAACGGCCACACCTGGAAGTCGATAGCACAGGGATTGCCGTCCGATTTCGGCTTTCCAATCGCGGTTCATCCTCACGATCCCGATGTTGTTTATGTCGCTCCCCTGGAGCCCATGACTCGAACCTGTCCTGGTGGAGCACCTGCCATCTGGCGCAGTGAAAACGCAGGAGCATCCTGGAACCGATTGGCAAAGGGTTTTCCGAAAAAGGAGACCTACCTCACCATCCTCCGCGATGGGATGACGTTCGATCAGCAAGCCAGGCCGGCACTGTATCTTGGAACCACCACGGGTCAGGTGTGGATCGGCCGCGAAGGAGGTGAGAAGTGGCAACGTCTCTTTGATTCCCTTCCCCCCATCCATTGCATCAAGGCTGCGAGTGTGTGAATCCGAGGTTACCGCTCAGACCCGAGCTATTCCGCAATCCTGCCGGGTGAAGTCGCACCTGGGATTCTGGCGCGGCCTCCGACTCCTGGAAGCAAGGGGATCACCGGGCTGGCCGTCCTGGGCCATGCCGAGCCGCCCAGGTCGAGTCTGTTGTGTACTTCGACGTCAGCGCCAAGGACAATGCGCGCGAGCCGATCCGGCTGATCTCATGCCTCCCGGCGGGTGGGACAGTGTTCGCGATGGGTCATACGACAGTCACCTGCACTGCAGTCGATGACCGTTGGAACACGAACCGATGCCCATTCAATGTTGTTGTCCAACCGCGGTCACAAGATCGCCGGCTGTCAGGTCTGGTCACGGCTCCCCGCTCGGGGTGGCGGCGAAAGGATTCTCCGAAGCCTTCCGGGGCTTCGATGCCTTGTGATCTGCCGCTGAGCTCTGGAAGGGATTGGAGACAGCTTTAACCGGTGAGGGTTTGAGTTTTGCGACTGCGAGCGAGAGCAGAACGAGCGGAACTGGAAAGTGAAGAATGAAGACGGCGACTGCCGAGGCTGGATCAATCCACTCCATCAACAGGCCCACGATGGCGATATCCGCGAGGATGGCTGCGGGCAGCAGACTTGCGGCGTGCATCTTCCAGGCACCTATGCACCCGGGCCGTCGGCGCCCAAGCCAGGCCAGTATCAATGGAATGACGAAACAGATCGAGGCAAGTCCCCACCACGAGAGGATGAGGCCGACAAACGTCCCGAACAGCAGCAAGCCCAGTATCACCCATCGCCACGCCCCCCACCACGGCCTGCTTTCACCAGCGTTCAACGGGATCCGAATCCCTTTCGGGTAGTCGAAGTGAAGACATCCCGTCCAGGAGCAAACCGCGAGGGATCTCGATCCTGCGACGACTTGAAGATCCGCCTTCAGAGCGCGGGGGGTGGGAGAGTCGGCATCAGGTTCGATCGCCAGATACAACCATGAGTTTCTGGCCCTGGGATGCAGATCGGCGTCGAGAATGACCAGCTGGCCATTGCGAATCTCACCGGCTTCAGGAAGCTGGTGAATGAGCTCGGCGAACAAGGGATAGAGGCCGGCGTGCGTGGCCCAGGCGATCAGAAGAGCGCTGAGCAGGGCGACGGGGATCTGAGCCCAACACAACCGGCCCAGCGGTGCGGAGGCGAAGCCTGCAATCCCGGCCGGAGAGAAAATGTGGGCAACCGGCGCCTTCCCCTTCTCCAGGGGAGAGTCGGCATCGGTTGCGCCGTTCGTGGTCACGGGGTTGAGGCGTCAGCAGCCCCCGGAATCGGGCTACTGGGTTTCGGTTGCTTCCCCTGGACGCCCTTGTCCTTGAGCCGGGGGGCGTTGGGGGATTGCGACAGGCAGCGGATAGCGGAGCTTCAGCACATCATCGATAAGAACTTCGATGTGATGAACGCCAGCCGTCTTGAATTCGACATTGCGGATGATGTTGACGTTGGTGGCGCAAGCGTGCGCGTGCTGGAGGGCAAACTTCAAATCGCTCTTCGCGAGCACGGTCGTGCCGTCCGGGGCCACGAGTCGGACGGTGTCGGTGAACTGCCCAAGGCCAGCGCACCAGCGGTTGAAAACCAACAGCTGAGCGGCGGCGATCGGAAGTTCAGGGACAGGAATAAACTGCATGATCCCGATGAGGATGAGATTGCCGTTGGCCTCCTGGCGGACATCCTGACAAACGAGGGAGGACTGAAGATCGGGAAGGATTCGATTCGGTTGCATGGGTTTATTAGATAAGTCGTTCGTATTTACTGTCGCCGATCATTCGGCAAATTCATTTCAAGCGACCGCCATCTCAGCAGCACACACTGTGTTTCTCATCAGCATGGCGATGGTCATGGGACCAACCCCACCCGGGTTCGGAGTAATCCGGCCCGCAACCGGCTGCACGGCGGCGAAGTCAACATCCCCGACCAACTTCGTCCCGTCCTTGCCTGTCACGCAGGGCACACGATTAACCCCGACATCAATGACCGTAGCCCCGGGCTTCACCATGTCCGCCTTAACAAACTCGGCGACGCCCATCGCTGCGATGATCACATCGGCGCGCCGACAATGTCCTGAAACGTCGCGGGTTCGGGAATGGCAAAGAGTAACCGTGGAATTGGCTCCCCTCCCCTTCTGACAGAGTATGGAAGTCATGGGCTTGCCGACGATGTCGCCACGTCCCAGGACCACAACCTCAGCGCCGTCGGTCGGAACATTCGAACGCAGGAGCAGTTCCTGAACCCCGCCCGGCGTGCAAGGAACGAACCCCGTGGGGTCGCCAAGCATGAGCTTCCCCACATTCACGGGGTGAAAACCGTCAACGTCCTTGGCCGGTGCCACCGTGGAAAACACCACGGACGCCCGGATGGCTGAAGGCAACGGTGCCTGAACCAGAATGCCATGTACGGAAGGATCCTGGTTCAGCTGGTGAATCAACCGGAGAAGGTCGGCCTCCGAGGTTTTTTCGGGAAGAACGCGGGTGTTGGACGCGATTCCCAACCGCTGGCAGGCCTTTTCCTTCATGCCCACGTAAACGCGGGAAGCGGGATCCTCGCCTACCCGGATGAAGGTCAAGCCGGGCTGGCATCCACGGGATTTGAGAGCAGCGACTCGCTGGGCGGTCTCTTGATGGATTTGTTCGGCGATGGCTCGACCGTCGATGAGATTCGAAACGGAACTCATGGAGCAGTCTGCAACGTCTCCACCCGAATGACCGGGATGTTCGGCCAACGTTCATCCAGAGCTTCCTCGCCGACCACCGTTACGACTCTTCCGCGGTAGGACTGGAAGTTGATGTTGGTGCTCGTGGAATAGAGGTAGTTCATGATCCGGCCGTTCTGAAGATTCTCCAGGACCATGTCGGTGGGGGATTGAATGTTGTAAGTGCGACGCACGCGTCCCTCACGGCTGACCACTCGCTTGACAAATGCGTCCTCTCGAACAGGACGCAGATCCACCTGCCCGGGCTCTCTCACCATCGGGCCAGCGGGCACCGGGGCTGGCAGAGCTGGTTTCGCGGGCTCGACCGCGACGATCGGTGCGGGGGCAATGGGTGTGGGCGCCGGCGGAGGGGTGGGAGGCTGCGGAGCCAGTCCTGCAAATCCGGCATTGGTAGCTATCAAAGGGCGGGGAGCGGGAGGGGTCAACACCGGGGGGGTCGGCGAAGGACGATTCCCGGGGGTGGATGGCAATGCCACAACCACATCGGGCGGCATCTCATCAACTTTAACCGGAGGCAGCGGGCGAGTATTCGGCGGAGGCGCAACGGGCAACGGCCGGATGTTGCGGATCGGGGCAGGAGAAAGAC
>VHDG01000488.1 GCA_016871475.1 Verrucomicrobiota bacterium | reverse complement strand
CGAGGTCCCAGGCCCATGCACTTGCGGATGCGGTGGCTGTGGCATTGGGCCGTGGACCCGGGTTTTCGTCCTCCAAGCTGGCCTTCAAGGCCAAGCGCGGCAAGGACACAACCGAGATCTTCATGTCGGACTTTGATGGCCATGGCTTGCAACAGATCACACAGGACGGCGCGCTCTGTGCGGCCCCGTGTTGGGGAGGGCGCGACTCCCTTTATTACACCTCTTACAAGCTGGGTAACCCCGACATCTATTATCACAAACTCAGCACCGGACAGAGGCATCCGGTTGCCCGGTACCTGGGGATGAACAGCAGCGCAGCGGTGTCGCCAGATGGCACCAAGCTCGCCATGATTCTGAGCAAGGGTGGCAACCCTGACCTGTATGTGGCTGATGCGAACGGGGCGAACCTGAAGCGGCTCACCACCACGCCCCAGGTGGAGTCGAGTCCCTGCTGGTCACCCGACGGGCGCGAGATTTGTTTTGTCTCCAAATCAAGCGGCGCCAACCGGCTCTATCGGATTCCGGCACAGGGCGGAAGCATCCGTCCGATCACGACGGCCTATGCGTCCAACTGCACTGAGCCGGACTGGTCACCCGACGGCAAATGGATTGCGTTTACCTCGCAGGCCGGGAGTTTTCGGGTATGCATCGTGCCGGCTGCCGGGGGCGATGCGGTGATTCTGGCGGACGGTGAGGATCCCTCATGGGGACCGAATTCACGGGCGATTGTCTTCGTCCGTAGAGTAAATAACAATCGTATGCTCTCTCTGCTTGACGCCCCCAGCAAACGTATTAAGGATGTATCCCGCGTTTGGGAGAGCACCTCGCAACCGAGTTGGTCCCGATAACAAACAGAGCCGCTCTCCAGATTCCCCAATGGCATGAAAAGAAACTTTTCGAACATCATTCGGCTGTTGCCGATGATTCTCGTTCTCGTTCTCGTCACCACCGGCTGTAACCGACGAGGTAAATTTGGCACGGTGCTTCCCGGAAGATCTGCTGGCGTCACGGATGAAGGACTTGCCGGACAAGGAGCTCGCCCCAATCAGGGTAACCGCGGGGATTCGGTTCCACCGATCACCAACACCGGTATCCCGACGCCCATCCCTGTGGACGGTTTGCCCGTCGATCCGAGCGGCACCGAGCGTCCGATCTGGGACAGCCTGATTCCTGACGCATCCAAGTTTGCGGCGCAAACGGTCTACTTCGATTTTGATAAGGACAACGTCAAGCCCGGTGAGGTCGAGAAGATCCGCGTGGTGGCGAGTCATCTCAAGGCCAATGCCACACATCGTGTGCAGGTGGATGGTCATTGCGACGAGCGCGGCACGGAGGAGTACAACCGAGCCTTGGGAGAGAAGCGCGCACTGGCGATTCGGGAGTTTTTGGTTCGTGAGGGAGTGGAGCCTGAACGTGTGCGAACGGTGAGCTATGGCGAGGATAAGCCGGTGGATACCGGTCATTCCGAGTCCGCCTGGGCGAAGAACCGTCGCGGCGAATTCATTCTGATGACCCCTCCCAGCACGCTCTGAACAGGCTCGATCGGTCGCCGGGCAGGATCGGTTGATAGTTTCGGTCCTGTGCGGCGTCGAATTCCATTATGACAAGCATGACTTTAGCTTTTCTTGGCTGGCCCGAGATCGTCGGCATCTTGGTCCTGGTCGTTTTGTTGTTTGGAGCGCGGAAATTGCCTGAACTGGCCCGTGGTTTGGCCGGGGGAGTGAAGGAATTCAAGAAAGCCTCCCGGGAAGACTGAGTCAACCAGGCACGCAAGAATTGTGTTGCCGGAACTTCTGTTGGCCTTAGTTTCGGCCTCTTTCAGGTCTAATGCCTGAGGCAGGCCAGGCCCAATTCGGTAATTAGCTCATGCAAATCAATAGCAACATGCTCTCGATGCTGGGATGGCCGGAGATTATTGGAATCCTGGTCATCGTGCTGGTCTTGTTCGGTGCCAAGAAACTCCCTGAACTGGCCAAGGGTCTGGGTTCCGGTATCAAGGAGTTCAAGAAAGCCTCCCGCGAAGTGCAGGATGACCTCCAGCGCGCCATCGATGAAGAACCGCCTCCTCCTCCCCCTCGCAAGCCCGCACCTCCCGCAGACACCGTCGCTAAAGGCTCCTCCGAAGAGCCCCCGAAGAGTTGATGTCGGTGTTCTTTCCCGGACGAAGTTCACATGAGCCGTGAACCGGAGGGTTACCCTCCTTCCCACATCTCCGAGGAAGAAGAAGGCGGCGGCCCCGTAAAATCCTTCCTGGAGCATCTCGAGGATCTTCGCTGGACCCTCGTCAAATGCCTCGTCGCCACCCTGGTCAGCATGCTCGTGGCGATGATCGCCAGCAGTCATATCATCGCAGTTCTTAAGTGGCCCCTCACCCACTCCCTCATCCGGCGTGCTCCAGATCCCAACGTCGTTGCCGTTCACATGGGAACAAACCTTTGGGGCAAAATGAGTGCGGCTTCCCTGGGCGTGACGAATACAGCCACCAACAAGGTGATTTCCGCGACACTCATTCCGGTGCAGGCAGGCACCAACCTGCTTCTGTCGCTCCGGATCGACGAGAAGCCCTACGAGATCACCGATGTGCCGCAGCTTAAGGCCCTCGGCCCCATGGTCCCCATCATGGTTGGGCTGAAGATTGCCCTCTATGGAGGGCTGATTCTCGCCGCACCTTTTCTGATGCTTTTTATCGGTCAGTTCGTGCTGCCCGCGCTTCACATTCACGAAAAACGCATTCTCTACCAGTCCGTCGGCTTCGGCATCGGCTTGTTCATCCTCGGCGTGTTGTTTGCCTACTTCGTGATCACCGGTATCGCCCTGTGGGCCGCGGTGGATTTTGCGAACTGGATGGGTTTTGCCGCCGACGAATGGCGCGCCGATGAGTACATCGGGTTCGTCACCCTCTTCCTCCTGGGAATGGGAGCCTGCTTCGAGATCCCGGTCGTCATCCTGGTGCTCGTCAAGATTGGCCTCCTCGATTACCGAAAACTATCCGCGTTCCGCTCCTACGCGATCGTCGGCAATTTGATCCTCGGCGCCGTCATCACTCCCTCGGGCGATCCATTCACAATGCTCCTGTTCGCCGCACCTTTGCATCTGCTCTACGAAATCAGTGTCGTCATCGCCTGGTTCTGGGATCGGCGTGATCGGAAGCAAGCCATGGAGGCCGGGGTTGAAGAAAGAAAGTCCCGTCGATAGAACTACGTCCGGGCCGCACGATCACGAAATACTCCACATGAACCTCACCGACGCTCAGAAATCGAAAGTCGCCGAATGGATTCAGGAAGGCTTGAAACTCTCGGAGATTCAGAACCGCCTTCACTCTGAGTTCCAGGCACGCCTGACTTACATGGAAGTGAAGATGTTGCTTGCGGAACTCGAGTTGAGGCCCAAGGACCAGGAGGTGCCGAAGTCGGCACTTCTCAACACGCCGCCCAGTCCCGCATCCAGTTCAAACCCCGGCCAGCCCCAACAGCCGGACCCCGGTGCCTCTGACCAAACATCTTTCGGCGAGGACGGAAGTTCCCAATCTGCTGAGGACCCTCTCCCTCCCGGTGGAGCGGGTGGTGGAAACGTCAGTGTCAGCGTCGATACTCTCACCCGGGCAGGAGCGATGGTCAGCGGTAAGGTGTCTTTCAGCGACGGCAAGGGTGCCGACTGGTATCTGGATCAATATGGTCGATTGGGATTCGCTCCGGCTGAGAAGGGTTATCGTCCGAGCCAGACCGATCTCATGGCTTTCCAGACTGAGCTGCAACGCCAGCTCGCGAAGTTCGGGTATTAGCCTAGGATTAGTGCGTCGGGTCGTAGTTCTACCGCGTGGCCGCGGTGAGATGCGCAAGGCCGGCCACGCCAGCGACGGCGACAATTCCGCCTAGGATCTCCCTCATCGTGGTTCGTTCATTCTCCATCCAATGAGCGAAGGGGATGATCACCAATGGAGTCAGGGCGACAATGGGCA
>VHDG01000487.1 GCA_016871475.1 Verrucomicrobiota bacterium | reverse complement strand
GAGGCCTGCCGAGGGTCCGTGTCGGCCATATACTCCTCAAGGTTCGTAAACCCATCCCCATCGCCATCGCCTGATCCATCGAGGCCATCAGTGGGTGAAAGCTGATGAGCCAACTCCCAGGTGTCGGCGATGCCGTCGCGGTCCGCGTCCGGCAACACGGTTAGCCTCGCAAAGGTGCTGAATCCCTGGGACTGAGCTGGGCTTCCATATCTCAGCGAGTAGAGGCCTGCCTGATTGGCCTGCACGTTCCGCAGGGTCAGAGTGGAGAGAACGACGGGAGCCGGATTGGTGACCGTCGCGCCGAGAACGGCGTTGTCCTTCCGCCAGACGGTGGTGAACGGAGGCGTTCCATAGGCTCCAAAATAGAAAGTCACGGTTTCCCCCTCCACGGCCAGGATGGGTTGGGGCTGTAAAGTGACCACGGGTTTGACCAGGACCGACAGCAATGCAGGGAGGCTGATGGCGGAGCCAACATCGTCAGTCACGATCACCCGATAGGCACCGTCATCCCGAAGGCCCACTTTGCTTAAGGCCAGGACATCGTTGGTTGCACCGACGATGGGGATTTCATTGAACTCCCATCGGTAGCGCAACACTCCTCTTCCTTGAGCCACCACGCGAAAGGTGACATTCGTGCCGCCGTTCACCGTCTGGCTTGAAGGAGCCGAGGTAATGCGGGCCGGATCGAGAACGGTCAGTCGCCCTGGTGCACTGATGGCAAAGCTGTTGTCGTCAGACACGACGACGGAGTAGTCCCCGGCATCCTCCAACCCAATCGCGATGAGATGGAGAGTGGGCGCTGTTTGCCCGTGGAGAAACTGGCCATTGAACAGCCACTGGTATCGAATGGTGCCCACGCCTTCGCCCAATGCGGAGAACGTGACATTCAAGCCGCCTCCTGCGGTGACCGGCCCTGGATGACGAGTGATGGTCGGAGGAGGCCCAGGAGGGACGTTCGACTTCCCTGCGGTGGGCGTCGCCGAAAACCAATTCCCAGGGTCATTCCCGTATCCGTTCAAACGGATTCGCTGTAAGGAAAATCCGATTCCATCCGAACCCAATGGCCAGGGAGCAGAGTCGCTGTAGCGTACCCGATCCACGGTGATGTAGCGAACCGTGTCATTGGAGCCTCCTGTCGAAAGGACGGGCCTCACAAGTCTCAGATCCTCAGAGGAGTTGTCCAGCTTGCCCGAAATGGGTCCGATCAATTGGGCGTCTGCACCAAGGGAGTAGCGAGTCTTGAACGCGGCGAGTTGGTCCAGGTCACGCATCGGATCGAAGTTAACCAGCAGCAGGGATCCGTTCGCCGCCAGGGTGACCTGTGGAGGGAACTCAAATGGTTTACTCGATCGAAGCTGCCAGGTGTTGCTCGGGCTCGCTGTGTCGAAAAGGCGGACCGCCTGGTCCGTCATGTTGCGGAGTTCCACATACTCAAACTCAGGCGCATCCCAATAGGCCTTGTTCGCAAAAACATCCGGGGGGTGATACATGATTTCGCTGATCACAACAGGACCGATCCTGGGGCCCGAGTTGGGCTGGCCGAGCGTATTCGTCAGCTGGGCCGGATAGTCGACTTCGCCGGGTGCCAGGACCGGGTTGACTTCGTAGCGTCCAAAGGTGACGTCATCCTCCGCGGCTCTGAACGCGACACCGGTTCGGTAACCGGTCAGAGCACCGGAGAGGTCGGCGGAGAATAGGAATAATTCCTCCCCACTCGCCTGGAGGGCGAAGCTGGTCCCAACGCCCGGATTGGGGTTAAAGGATGCCTCCCGCAGTACGAGATAACCACCCGCTGGGATGACCTGGTCGGAGCGAATCTGATATTTCCGCGGAATGTCGGGATCATCGGTCAGATACCATCCGCCCAGAGACACCGGAAGCGATGTGGGATTGAAGAGCTCGACAGCGTCCTCGGATCCTTGTGGCGAGGCGGTCAGGAGTTCGTTGATCACAATCGCCGGCACCTCAATGGTCGGAGGATTGGCGGCACCCGGAGTGCCGTTCTGGGCCGCGCTGGCCCGCCAATTCTGTTTCGTTCCCCACCCCTGAACAGAGGTTTCATCGACAGCAACGAGCGAGAACCCGTAGCCATCGGTCATGGGATACCAGTCGCTGTCATACTCGAAATCAAGAATGGGTTCCTGGAGCGGCCCCAGGACGATAAGCCGGTCGGCGTTGTCATCCAGGCTTCCTGTGAATTCTCCCGCGATCGTGAGGCTGAGCCCATAGCGGGATAGGAACGCAGCCCTGTTTCGGACAACCACCACATACTGGCCGGGGTCGAGGGTTAATGAACGGAATGTGAACTCAATTCCCTGCAGAGATCGGATGTCCTTTGGTGCAACCGCGGGGCGGGTGATCCGATACCCGTTCAAAGGCAACGCGCTGGTTCCAACATTCTTGAGTTCGACGAATTCGAAATCCTCTGCGGCATAGGGGCTCCCGGCGGCCGGGGCGGTGGGATGATACATGATCTCTGTCACGACCAGCCGAGGGATTTCGACGACATATGTTTCAGTGAGGTAACCGGACCAAGGGCTGCTGAGAGGAGGGTTATTCCCTCCCGTGATACCCCTCCAACTCGCGTTGCGGCATCGGGCGAACACACGAGTGTTGCTATTCAGGGATATTGGCCCGGAATAGATCAAGGCCCTGGGATTGATGGCGCCACCAGGTAGCCGAGGGTCGGTGCCATCCAAGGTGTAGTAAATGGTGGACCCCGGTCCGGCGGTCATGGAGAGGCTGAATCCAGGAGTGATTTTTCCACCAGCCGAACTGAACACGGGAGGAGCCACGAAGTTGCCATCCATGAAACGCACTCGCTCTGTGAGCCAATGCTTCATCTGATCCACTTCTCCCTGATATCCCCGATTTCGGAAATCGAAGATGTAACCTCCGTCTGCTGTCAGCAGGTTATTGCGGGGAACGGTGAAGGAAGGCCAGCGGGCCACTTCCCGCACCTGCGCCTCCCGCACCATGTTCACAAAGTGATCCACTCGCTCCACCAGCTGGGAGTTTGAGAACGGGCCCCGGCGCAGTTCCTGATAACGATCGATGTATCGCTGCCAGAAATTGGGGTCGGTAAACAGTCGACCCCACCATCCAAGATAAAAGAAGTAGTTCTGCGTCGCCCAAACCAGCGGGCTCTTATCGCGCTCGAACCCCGAGTCCCTTGAACCCATGGAGCGGTCGAAATCCCAGGGAGGCCCGAACGTCACTTTTCCATTGCGAGGCTTGTGGAAAAATGTGCTCAGGATTTCTCCATCCACGCTGAATGTCAGGGTGTTCAGGAGATGGAAATCAATCGCGGCTTCCACATCGAGGAATTTGGCATAGCCGTTCGTAGGATTGCTGAAATTAGGGCCAGAGATTACAGCATCGAAGTCCTTGAAGAAGTTTGCGACATACTTCTCCTGAGGATCGCGTTCAGGCAACTCGATCACCGATTCCTTCGGGTCGACGTAGCAGGGCCCGAGATTACCGTTGCCAGGCGCGAGTCCCAAGACCCCAAAGCCGTCATCGCCCGGATCGCGACGATCGATCTTGAAGATGTAGCCTCCGGTCACAGCCGGGGGCGTGTTGTCAGAGGGTTCGAGACGATCGATATCCAGCCGGTTAGGGCCGATTTTGATCTTTTCGGTGAGCACATAGATCCCGAAGTAATGAGTCGCATTGATCGGCCCGCCCGTTTCGTTCAAATAGAGCTCCACGAATCGCGTGCGGGGTGCGTAGCGGCCCATCTGATTCGCCAGATCGTATGCATAGGGATTGTGGATCAGCACGGGTTCCTGGTCGTTCACGGCGTAGAGCACCCAGTCTGATTCAGCCGGCATTCCCAGAGGTGCGAGGTCACGCGGGTCATTGTCATCATCCCAGAATTCGATCGACATCGCTTTCTTTGCATTCGCACCAGTGCTGGAGCCGCGTTGTTTGGCGCTGGCGCGCGTGACAAATTCGGCCGGG